>JAMNZI010000144.1 GCA_023622385.1 Bacillota bacterium
GTTTATGACTCTTAAACGAGTCATTTCTTTTTGTGTCATGTTGAATATCTCCTTCCTCATGTATGACATTATATCAGAATAATTTCAATATGACATTATCACAGAATAACAACACCGATATCAATTTAAGGTTGACATTTCAAAATAAATGGTTTAAAATGAATGTACATTGAGATGTGCCCGTAGCTCAGTTGGATAGAGTGTCTGACTACGAATCAGAAGGTCGGGGGTTCAAGTCCCTCCGGGCACGCCAGAAAAGAGGCTAGAAGTCAACATTCTAGCCTCTTTTGTCATGCCCAAAAAGTCTCTCAAAATGGCCGAAATTTTGGCGGTAACTAACATACAACTAACAAATTTGCGCCGTAAAAGGTAGCTGGAAAACGCCCAAATTTGGGACCATATTCAAGCCATACAATTCGAAATAATGAGTCAAAAATATGATCAAGATTCATTGAGGGGATACACAGCCCTTTCTGCAGCATCATTTACAATTATTTGACATTATGTTATCATAGTAGCATGAATAAAATATTGGAACTGCTTTATATGAGCGAAGTACCGCCGTAAGGATATTGCTTTGACTTTTCAGCCGCCGTCTGTTTTTGTAAAGTATTGAATTCAAGCTATTACATGATTAACAATTTAAGGAGTATCTCAGATATCACGCTCGTACTACAAACTATAATTTAAAACGAAGAGGCAGGGGAAATACATGGAGCAAACAAAAAAGATTTACTATTCCTTTATAGCTCTTTACGCTACCTTATTTATGAGCAACGCAATATATGGAACTTTTCTACCCGTTTACCTCGATTACATCGGATACAGTAAAGCTTCAATAGGAGTACTCATGTCACTGGGACCTTTTGTAGCCATAATAGCTCAACCTTTTTGGGGCATCATCAGCGATAGATCCAAGTCCAAAAATCAGATTTTAAAGCTGCTATTCATAGCAAGCATCTTAATTATGGCCTTATATCCTTTATCTTCTAATTTCTATTACCTATTAATCATAATTGCAATTTTTACTTTTTTTCAAACGTCGATATCTCCCATTAGCGATACTATTACACTTGAATATTTAAGCACGACCCGCCAAAAATTTGGCCCAATAAGGATGGCAGGAACAATAGGATTTGCTGTAATGTCTATTGTAGCCGGTTTTTTCGCTCAGAAATACATAAAAAGCATATTTGCTCTAAATGTGGTAATCATGTGCTTAGCTTTCTTCACAGTCTTAAAGCTTCCTGTGGTCCAGGGACATCAATTCGGTAAACAGCGCGTCTCTATCATAAAGCTCTTTTCCGATAAAAACCTGGTAGCGTTAATGGCGTTAAATTTCCTTGTACAGGTTACGCTTGGCTTTTATTACACGTATTTCCCCATATACTTTAAACAGCTTGGTGGAAGCAGTTCTTTGCTTGGCTGGGCATACTTTATATCCGCTATAAGTGAAATACCGTTTTTGCTCTGCGCCGATAAGATACTTCAAAAAGTGAAAACTACAAAAGCATTACTCTTTTCCACCTTTGTAGCTTCAATTAGGTGGTTTTTAACTTTTGTTATTACCAATGCCTATATGTTCTTGCCCCTGCAGCTTTTACACGGTTTAATCTTCATTGTGTTATATTACTCCATGGCAATATATATCAACCAAGAAGTACCCAAAGAACTCAAGGCATCGGGACAAACCATAAACAACCTAATAGGAATGGGGATAGCCAGAATCACAGGAAGCCTAGCGGGAGGATTTTTAAGCGACATTTATGGAATAAAAAACTTGTTCCTATATAATTCCATCCTGGCTTTGATAACGGTGTTAATCTTCGCATATATATTCTTAACGATGAAAAAGCACTCATCAGTCTAATACTTATTCCACCACGAGAAGCCTTAAAAGAAAGCAAAAGGACCCCTTGTTTTACAGCAAGGGGTCCTTTTAACAAGTTCAATACTCTTCTCTCGCCCTATTAAAGCAATTCTGGCAATAACCATCATAAATGTCTGCACACTCATCGCATACGTAATTGTTGCAACCGGGACATTGTGCAACTAAATCTTCGTCGGTTGGATAACCGCATACAACGCATTTTACTTTGCCAGGCATATGTATTACCTCCCGCTTACCATTTTTTATATATTCTCTCAAATTAAACTCAAAATATTCACACGACATGAAAAACGGAGGTAATAAAGAAAGAGGGTGCAGCTTTTAAGCTACACCCTCTATTTTTGGCGGAGAAGGAGGGATTTGAACCCTCGCGCCGGTTTTAACCCGACCTACGCCCTTAGCAGGGGCGCCCCTTCGGCCAACTTGGGTACTTCTCCCCGTCGAGATGTGGCGGAGAGAGTGGGATTCGAACCCACGGCGCCTTTCGGCGTCACTGGTTTTCAAGACCAGCTCCTTAAACCGCTCGGACATCTCTCCGCTAGATAGTATAACAAAATAGCTGGACTGTGTCAATCACGTTTTTTGCTTTTAATCAGCTTCTCCCTAAATCATCTTAAAAATGCTGAAAGCTTCTAAACTATCATCTCCTCCAATTGTTGACACAGCTTGATATATTACGGATTATGGCCAAGGATTATTCTTAGCTTTACTTAGACCATCAAGCCGGTTTTGGAAAAGCGCCAATGCATAAGCCATAACCACAACAGATCCTATAAGAGTAAGTTCAAAAAATCACTTGGTGAGCCTCTCGATGCCGCCCATATAGGGAACCAGCTTCTCGGGAATAATCACCGACCCATCTTCCTGCTGATAATTTTCCAGAATAGCCGCTACTGTACGCCCTATGGCTAAACCCGAGCCGTTTAAAGTATGCACATACTCAGCTTTATCTTTAGGACTCATCCGGTATTTTATATTGGCTCTCCGCGCCTGATAGTCCTCAAAATTGCTGCAAGACGATACCTCTACGTACCTGTTGTAGCTGGGCATCCACACCTCAAGGTCGTACTTCTTGGCAGCCGTAAAGCCCAGATCAGCAGTGCACATAAGCACCACGCGGTAAGGCAAACCCAGAAGCTGCAGTATCCTTTCAGCATCAGCTACCAGCTTTTCAAGCTCATCATACGAACTCTCCGGCCTTACAAACTTAACCAATTCAACTTTGTTAAACTGATGCTGTCGTATCAACCCACGGGTATCCCTCCCTGCAGCCCCCGCTTCAGCTCTAAAGCATGCGCTATAAGCCACATATTTAAGCGGCAACATATTGCCATCTAAAATCTCATCCCGATGCATGTTGGTAACCGGTACTTCTGCCGTGGGAATAAGGAAGTAATCGGTATCCACCACTTTAAAGGCGTCCTCTTCAAATTTGGGCAGTTGACCCGTTCCTATCATGCTTCTTCTGTGAACCATAAAGGGCGGAAATACCTCTACGTATCCGTGCTGCGTTGTATGAACATCCAGCATGAAATTTATCAAAGCCCGTTCCAGGCGGGCACCCATGCCACGATAAAAAGTAAAGCGGGACCCCGTCACCTTTGCCGCAGTCTTGAAGTCGAGTATGTTGAGCCGCTCTCCAATGTCCCAGTGGGCTTTTGGCTCGAAATCAAATTCCCTCGGCCCTCCCCAACGCCTTACCTCTACATTTTGGTCTTCAGAGTCGCCCACGGGTACCGAATCATGAGGAATGTTGGGAATGGTAAGCAGCACCTCTTCCAACTGTTCCTCTATTTCCCTGATTTTAGCGTCGTATTCCTTAATGGTATCAGAGACCTTCTTCATCTCATTTATAATTTCGGTAACATCCTTGTTCTCCTTCTTTAACCTAGCAATCTCCTCGCTTACCACATTTCTCCTGTTCTTCAGCTTCTCAACTTCAGCTATGTAAGCCCTCCGCTTCTCATCCAGCTCCAAAAATCTATCTAGGTCCATATCTTCTTTTTTAGTAGCCAGCTTTTGCCTTACCAGTTCGGGATTGCTTCTTATAAATTTGGGGTCCAGCACAATAACACCTCCTGTAAAATTAGCTCAATCTCGGTGTTCCTCATAAAACAGCTTTTAGCCCCTATTTCAAAGCATATCGGATTCATATTAATTATACTACATTTTAGGAGCTATGCAACCTTTTGGAAACATTTAAAATCTGCTTTAAAGCTCATTCCCGGCTCAAAAGGTATCCCTTCTCCCTTAAAGCAGCTTCGATCCTGTCCAACATAGCAGCATCATCCGCCTCAATGGTATGCAAATGTACCCCTTCTGTCAACGAACTTAAGGGCTCAGCATTTTCCCTTCTCATGGCCTCCATGAAAGCACGAACATCGCTAGGTGACTTTATCATAAGTCGCGCCTTGAACTCCCCGTACACTCCGTGCTCTACGCTCACATCCAAAACAGTTCCTCCCAAGTCCACTATAGTCATCAGTTCGTCCTCGATACCATCTTCTGAGTGCTTGCAGGCTATAACCCGTCGGTAACGCCGGGGATATAAATTTTTAGGGATCATATACCCTTGAGGCGTAGCTATTATCTCTTCACCAGCTGCTCTCAATATGGCTATATCCTGAACGATAACCTGCCTGCTCACTCCCAACAGCCCTGCCAGATAGGCACCCGTCACAGGATGGTTGCTTTCCTTTATTATCCTCAGAATCTCCTGTCGCCTTTGGTCAGCTGACATTTTCCTTTACCCCCTGTCGGTAAACAAGCCTTTCACCTGCACAAATAATTATACCATTTTTTCTGCGCTTTTGTGAAAAATTCATCGTTTCTCATACATATTATCTTCTACCATCTTTACCATCTTTAAAACCATTTCTATAGAAAAGCGCTAATTTTTGTTAATACTCCTCTATATAAAGCGTACTTAACCCTGTTTAAAATCTTAAGCAATTCAAGACTCAACGCTCAAGTTAACTTTGGCGTTTAAGCTTTAGTAAATGCCTAAACCTCAAAATCGACTAAGGAATAACATGACAAAATTTAGAACACAATAATACTATCTCGACATAAAAAAGCCAATGGGAGCGATTGCAATTGAAGCCGGCACATAAAATGTCCATGTTAATCTATCTCTTTATCTATTTTATTCTGGTACAAAACATGAGTAGCCTCACGGCTCGTTCAAATCCTGTTGAACTGATATATATAAAATCCAGCAAACAATCCAATTGGGCATACACCACTTCTGCCCCTATAACCGAACCTCCTATACATATAGATGGAAATATCCGTACACGCCTGAGAAATTTTAGAAACGAGGCGGCCAAGTTGTGCCAGCTGTATCCCGAAACATTTTTAAGCAATCTCCCCACCGAAAAGAAAAAGATCGCGTTGACTTTTGACGACGGCCCTGATTCCCGTAGCACCATAAAAATCTTAGATATACTTGAATACTACAATATTCCCGCTACATTTTTTGTGATCGGCCAAAATATAGACAGGCATCGAGAAGTAATTTACCGGGCCATCAAAAATGGGCACCAAATCGCCAACCACAGCTGGACCCATATAAGGCCTACTTCTGTATCCACCTCAGAATTGATAAGCGAGGTAGAAAAAACCCAGGCAAAACTCCAAGAAATGGGAATAGCCGCAAAGATATTCAGGCCTCCCTACGGTTTGGTCACACCCCAGCAAATGGAAGCGCTCAAAGCGCTGGGCTATAAAGCAGTCATCTGGTCCGTAGACTCAATGGACTGGTATACCTCCAATCCACAAGAAATCGCGCAATGCGTGCTCAGCAATGTCCATCCCGGATCCATTATACTGATGCACTGCGCCGGTGGACCCGATAACCGAAGTGGGACTATAGAAGCCCTTCCACTCATAATCTCTGCGCTTAAAAGAGAGGGATATGAATTTGTAACCATCCAACAATTGATAAATTATTAACAAACTCCGCATGACACCCGCAAGTTAGCTACTAAATATATTTCATGATCACAATAAAACCACATATCAATTGCAAAACACACGGCTTATAGTGCCCTTATTTGCATAATTTGCTGCATAAACCCCATATTGCTCTATTCAACATTGGAAGTTTAACATTGAAATTTTTATAAAAACTTCTTGCAAACCCCATTAAAAATCTTGCATTTTTTTTGAGTTTGTATTACTATTATACTGGGTAGGTTTTTTGGATAGTTTTAGTTGCTATACGGCTTATTAAAACCGGAAAATAAAGAGGGCAACATTCCCTCTTAATTTATTAAGCAAAATCGCAATCATAGAAAGGGGTTACAAGAATGACTAGAAACAAGAAACTGTTAGAATGGGTAGATCAGATGGCCAAGCTGTGCAAGCCTGATCGGGTCTATTGGTGCGACGGGTCAGATGAGGAATACCAGCGCTTACTCAACGAAATGGTGGCTTCCGGGATGGCAACTCCCTTAAACCCTGAAAAGAAACCCGGGTGTTATCTGTTCAGAAGCCATCCATCGGATGTAGCCCGCGTTGAAGACAGAACCTTTATTGCATCCAAGAGCAAAGAAGACGCTGGTCCAACCAACAACTGGATAGATCCAGAAGAACTCAAAAAGACCATGACCGAGCTTTACGATGGCTGCATGAAAGGCAGGACGATGTACGTCATACCCTTCTCCATGGGGCCTATTGGGTCTCCTATCTCCAAGATCGGCATTGAGCTTACTGACAGCCCTTATGTTGTGGTTAACATGCGCATAATGACCCGCATGGGCAAAAAGGTACTCGATATACTGGGAGAAGATGGCGAGTTTGTGCCATGCCTGCATTCGGTGGGTGCACCACTTGCCGAAGGCCAAAAGGATACTAAATGGCCTTGTGCTCCTATGGAAAAGAAATACATCAGCCATTTCCCCGAGGAGAGAACCATCTGGTCCTATGGCTCTGGTTATGGTGGCAATGCCTTGCTGGGCAAGAAGTGCTTTGCCCTCCGTATAGCGTCGGTAATGGCCCGCGACGAGGGTTGGCTGGCCGAGCACATGCTCATCTTAGCCATAACTAACCCCAAAGGCGAACGCAAATACGTGGCAGCCGCTTTCCCGAGTGCCTGCGGCAAAACCAACCTGGCCATGATGGTCCCCACTCTTCCCGGCTGGAAAGTGGAGACCATAGGCGACGACATCGCGTGGATGAAATTTGGCAAGGACGGCAGGCTGTATGCTATAAACCCTGAAGCAGGATTTTTCGGCGTTGCACCTGGTACATCCATGCACTCCAATCCCAATGCTATGCTGACCATCGCCAAGAACACCATATTCACCAATGCTGCACTGACCGACGACGGCGATATATGGTGGGAAGGCATTGGGTATGATCCTCCCGGGCATCTCATTGACTGGAAGGGCAATGATTGGTATCCGGGTTCTGATACGCCAGCCGCACATCCCAATGCTCGCTTTACGGCTCCTGCTAGCCAATGTCCATCCATTGCACCCGAGTGGGAAGATCCCAACGGGGTACCCATATCAGCTATACTGTTTGGTGGCCGCAGGTCCACCACGGTACCACTGGTATATGAAAGCTTTGATTGGAACCATGGGGTATTCTTAGGTTCAATAATGGGCTCGGAAATCACGGCGGCTATTATATCCGATCAAATCGGCAAAGTGCGCCGCGATCCATTTGCCATGCGTCCTTTCTGCGGATACCATATATGCGATTACTTCCAGCACTGGCTCAACATCGGAAAGACAGCCGATCCTGAGAAGCTACCCAGGATATTCTTCGTAAACTGGTTCCGCAAAGACAAGGACGGCAACTGGCTATGGCCAGGCTTTGGCGAGAATAGCCGCGTGCTCAAGTGGATACTCGAGAGGGTATCTGGCGAGGGTAAAGCGGTTGAAACGCCCATCGGTTACATGCCAACGCCCGATGCCATCGATACGACTGGGCTTGACATAAGCAGCAGCGCCATGCAGGAGCTCCTGAAAGTTGACCGCGATGAGTGGCTGCGCGAAGTGGCCTCCATTCGCGAATATTACGATTCCTTTGGCGACAAGTTGCCCAAAGAGCTGGCTCATCAGCTGGATGCTCTTGAAAAGAGGCTACGCGAATATAACGGTTAAAAAAGGACGGCCAATAAGGCCGTCCTTTTTGTTTTTCTTTTTCTTCCTTAACTTAAACATTAACCGAACAACCGTAAAAGCCATACACTATGCCCAAACCTATCAGGAATTTTTATTGTACTACTCTCTCGGAGTATGACTCTGGGAGAGAGTGGCACCACCAAAGGCCAAGGTAATGATCCGGGTTAGCCGGGGAATGCTGGTTAACCTGGTGCGATGCCGCCATCCCACGCTGAGGTGCCCCTCAATTTTAATTTATTGAGAGGAGGATGTCACGCCCGGACCATCCCCACTCTCGGGCTCGGAGTTCAATTCCGGAGGCTTGGGACCCAAAAACTGGTAATAATCCACCTTTATTCTGCCGTTGTACAGCTTTCTCTTGCGATCGGCTTTGCGCCCAAAGAGGCGCTCAAAACCTTCATGAGGCGACAGTATATACAGCGACCAGGTATCAAGGGGCTTGAAAACCTGCCCCATTTCCCTGTACAG
The DNA here is from genome assembly GCA_023622385.1 of Bacillota bacterium. GTDB lineage: Bacteria > Bacillota > Clostridia > Caldicoprobacterales > Caldicoprobacteraceae > Caldicoprobacter. Next base: position 8,494 of record JAMNZI010000144.1, read on the forward strand.
CTCTTCCACCTCTTTTCTGTCACCCAACCTCTCTCCATAAGGGGGATTCGTGATAATACATCCGTATTTCCTTTTGGTACTGAACTTAGACAACGACTGGGTATGAAAGTCTATATAATCACCAACGCCTGCCAGCTTTGCATTATGCCGTGCCACTTTCAAGACCTTCCCATCGATGTCATAACCCAACAGTCTAAACCGCAAATCGCGGCGTATGGCATCCTTGGCCTCTTCCCTGGCCTGTTTCCAGATATCAGCAGAAATCCATGGCCACTTCTCCGAATCAAAAGTTCTATTGAGCCCCGGCGCCATGTTAAGGCCTATCATCGCGGCCTCAATTAAAATAGTACCCGAACCGCAGAATGGGTCCACAAGCAGCCTGTTGGGATTCCAAAAGCTGAGCTGAACCAGTGCAGCGGCCAGGGTCTCCCTCAGCGGGGCTTTGCTCGCCATCTGACGGTAACCGCGTTTGTGCAGGCCGAAACCGCTGGCATCTATGGCTAATGTGGCCACATCCTTCAGAAGCGACACTTCTATGACAAACCTGGGCCCATTCTCATCAAACCAGCTCCTCCTGTATTTTTTCTTCAACCGTTCTACAATGGCCTTCTTCACTATAGCCTGACAGTCAGGAACGCTAAACAATTTCGATTTCACAGATTTGCCTATAACGGGGAAACAGGCATTTTCGGGCAGCACATCTTCCCAGGGCAGGGCTTTGGTCCGTTCAAACAGCTCTTCAAAAGTCAAAGCCGGAAATTCGCCCATCTTTACAAACACCCTGTCTGCTGACCGCAGCCACAGGTTTGCGCGGCTGATTGCGGAAACATCGGCTTTAAATGTAACCTTTCCATTATCCACCTTAACATTTTCATAGCCCAGTGCTCTTAACTCTCCGGCTACAATAGCTTCCACTCCAAAAGCAGCCGTAGCGACGATCTCAAATGTATCCATACTCCATACTCTCCTGCATTCTATTGCTTCATAAAGATATTTTACCTAGCGCATTCAAGAGGAACTACAATATATTTCACTAGCTAATTTACGTGCTGTAGGGGTAGCAGCTAGACCTGCCTCAGCTGTTTCTTTTAAAGACGGATGCATCAGTTTCCCAACAGATTTCATGGCATCAATAACTTCATCTACCGGTATTACACTTTTAATTCCAGATAATGCGAGATCGGCAGCAACTAGTGCATTGGCAGCACCCATAGCATTTCGCTTTATACATGGGACTTCTACCAACCCTGCTACTGGGTCGCATACCAAACCCAAAGTGGTTTTTAAAGCAATAGCGCATGCATGCCCTGCCATTTCGGGCGTTCCTCCCATCATTTCCACCAGCGCAGCAGCTGCCATTGCTGATGCACTTCCACATTCAGCCTGACATCCTCCTTCGGCGCCCGAAATACTAGCCCTCCGTGCAATTACCATTCCTATCCCAGCAGCAGTAAACATACTCATCACAATTCGAGAACGGGGGATATTCCTGTTTTCTTGTATTGTAAGAAGGACCGCTGGAATTATCCCACAAGACCCTGCTGTAGGCGCCGCCACAATCCTACCCATACAAGCATTCGTCTCAGCAAGAGCTAAAGCTTTAATAAGTACATTATCTAATACGGTTCCTCCTACGGTTTTACCATCATTCAAAGCTCTCTTAAGTCTAAACGCATCTCCTCCACTTAACCCACTCGCCGATTTGAGCATAGAAGTGGTTCCTTCATCTATCGCCTCTTCCATTACCTTAAGGTTCTTTTCCATTTTCTCGATAAGAACTTCTATAGGGCATTCCAGTACAATACTTTGATCTTCCAATACAATCTGATAAATCGTTTTGCCGCTCAAAGTAGCTTGCTCAATTAACTCCTGTACTGAATCATACGTCAACACTCGTATCTCCTCCATATTTGGAGTACCTATCCGATTGAACTTATCACCACAACCAGCTTAGTTGTTTCATTGTTTCTCAAACTAGTATATCTTAAAAGTAGTAATTTCTCTCCTTATAGTGAATCTTCAAAATACAGAATCATACTGGATTTTACCATAATAAAATTATAGCGATATAGATTTTATTACTCGGAAGGAACCACCACAGCAAAAGTAACACAATTGATCGACCTTATACTCATCATAAGTTCATTGTCAATCAGCTGATCTGTTTCAATAATCATTATAGCTTTACCGCCCCGACAGGAACGGGATACCTTCATCTGAGCTATATTGATACAGCCCCTGGCCAGAATGTGCGTCACCGCAGCTACGGCTCCTGGCATATCATTATGGAATACAACAAGTGTATGACCCTCCCCTCTGAAATTCACCTCCAAACCATTTATCTTATTGATGATTATTCTTCCACCGCCTATTGAAGAACCCAATATCTCTAGTTCCCTTCCCGATTTACCCTTCAAAGATATTAATACAGTATTAGGATGTACATCACCCAGATCGGCTGTTGCAAAACTATAACTCATTCCCATATTATTGGCAAACGTCAAACTATCTTTAATTCTTCTGTCATCGGGAAGCATACCCAATAATCCAGCTAGAATTGCCCTGTCAGTACCATGTCCTTTATACGTCTTAGCAAAAGACCCATGAAAAACAATACGGACGTTCAAGGGCTCCTCGTTTAATAAAAACCTGGCAATCCTTCCTATTCGCACAGCTCCTGCAGTATGAGAACTAGACGGCCCTACCATTACAGGTCCTATAATGTCAAAGACATTCACGGACCTTCCTCCTCTAACCATTTCTTATGGATTTTATCATTTTCACGGCTTCCACCTCAGCACCGGATTTCGTGCAGCCTTAGCCTCATCAAGCCGCCTGACGGGCGTGGTATGCGGAGCGCCTTTCACCTTTTCGGGTTGATCCTCCACCTCCTGTGCAATCTCAATCAAAGCATCGGCAAAGGCATCCAAAGTCTCCTTGCTTTCGGTTTCGGTAGGCTCGATCATCAACGCCTCCTTTACTATAAGCGGGAAGTACATTGTAGGCGGATGAAAGCCAAAATCCATGAGCCGCTTAGCGATATCCAGCGCCGATACGCCCCTTTCCTTTTGCCTCTGTGCTGATATGACAAACTCATGCATGCATCTTCGGTTGTATGGTATCTGATAGTGGTCCTTAAGGCGTTCCATGAGATAATTGGCATTAAGAACGGCAAATTCAGATACCTCTCTAAGCCCCTCTGATCCCATGGACATGATGTAAGCATACGCTTTAAGTATTACGCTAAAATTCCCATAAAACGACTTCACTCGCCCTATGGAAAGCGGCCTATCATAATCTAAATGATAAACGCCATCTTTAAATTCCACCACGGGCACCGGCAGATAGGGTTCAAGCTCCTTCTTGACGCCCACAGGCCCTGAACCAGGTCCTCCACCGCCGTGCGGCGTGCTGAATGTCTTGTGCAGGTTGAGGTGTACCACATCGAAACCCATATCGCCAGGCCGTGCTATCCCCAGTATGGCGTTCATGTTGGCGCCATCGTAGTACAGCAGCCCACCGGCCTTGTGGACGATATCTGCTATCTCCAGTATATTTCCCTCAAACAGTCCCAAAGTATTGGGGTTGGTGAGCATGAGCCCTGCCGTGGTATCGTCCACCGCAGCTTTAAGCGCTTCTAAATCAACCTCTCCCCTATCGTTGGATTTTACCTCCACCACCTCAAATCCCACCATAGCAGCCGAAGCGGGGTTGGTACCGTGAGCCGAATCGGGCACGATAATCTTATTCCGCCTAATGTCGCCGCGGTGCTGATGATACGCCTTTATTATCATGAGCCCTGTCATCTCGCCGTGTGCTCCAGCAGCCGGCTGAAGCGAAAACCTGTCCATGCCGGTGATCTCCGACAAAAGCCTATCCATCCTATACAGTATCTCCAGGCAACCCTGAACAGCCTCATCGGGCTGAAGAGGGTGCACCTGAGTAAATCCTGGCAAAGAGGCCACATCCTCATTGACTTTGGGGTTATATTTCATAGTACAGGATCCCAAAGGATAAAAGCCCGAATCCACTCCATAATTAAGCCGCGAGAGACGAGTAAAATGCCTGATAACGTCTACTTCGCTCACCTCTGGTAGCATTGCATCTTGTTCCCTCAAACACTCCTTAGGTACCATCTCTTCCAGCGCCAGCTGCGGCACATCGCAATGGGGTAGGGAATAGGCCTTACGCCCCGGCTTGCTCATCTCAAATATTAGGGGCCTCCCCTTCATCGCTGGCTCACCTCCCTAACCAACGCATCGATCTCTTCCCTTGTCCTTTTCTCGGTCACCGCCACCAGCCAACCGCCTTGAAGCTCTGGATAGTCCTTCTCCACAACATACCCGCCAATGATGCCGCAGGAAAGCAGCGCTTTATTTAATTCCTCCACCGGAGTAGGAACTTTCACCAGAAACTCATCAAAAAACGGCGTTGAAAATACGGGGCTGCATCCCGCTCCCGAAATCAGCCTTTCAAAGGCGTAATGCGCCTTTCTCATGGATAGCAAGGCCACTTCCTTTAAGCCTTCTCTTCCCAGCACAGACAGATACACAGTGGCCGCTAGGGCATTTAGGGCCTCGTTAGAACATATGTTGGATGTCGCCTTCTCCCTTCTTATGTGCTGTTCCCTCGTCTGAAGAGTGAGCACGAAAGCCCTATTACCCTCCAAATCCACAGTTTGCCCCACGATCCTACCTGGCATCCTGCGCATCAGCTTCTGGGTTGTGGCCATAAAGCCAAGATAAGGACCACCAAAATTAAGCGGGTTGCCAAGGGGTTGTCCTTCTCCCACCACAATATCCGCCCCGCAATGCCCCGGGGGTTTGAGCACGGCCAATGAAATGGGATTTGCGCTTATAACCAGCAGCCCACCAAAATGATGGACCACTTCGGCAATTTGATCGAGAAGCTCTATTACACCAAAAAAGTTGGGGTTTTGTACCACAACCGCCGCTATATCGCGATTCATATGCTGTTTGAGCTCCTCCATATCCACCCTGCCGTCGTCATAGCCTATCTCCTGCACATTTATGCCCCTAAACCTGCCGTAGGTGACAATGACTTCTCTGCTTTGTGGATGGACGGACCTGGCAACCAACACCTTTCCCTTTCCGGTGGCTTGGCAGGCCATGCACACCGCCTCTGCCAATGCCGAGGCGCCATCATACATGGAGGCATTTGCCACATCCATGCCTGTCAACTCACATATCATAGTCTGGTACTCGAAAATGGCCTGAAGCGTTCCCTGGCTTATCTCAGGCTGATAAGGGGTATAGGAAGTATAAAATTCCTGGCGGGCCAGCACGTGCTTCACCACGCTGGGAATATAGCGGTCGTAGGCCCCTGCTCCAAGAAAACACACATATTCGTCAACTATCTTATTTTTAGCCGCAACAGCCCTCATGTGGCTCACCAGTTCCATCTCGGATAGCGGTGCAGGCAAAGAGAGACTATCCTTTAGCCGCACTTCAGGCGGGATATCCTCATAGAGCTGTTCAATGTTATGTAGCCCCAACTTTTCAAGCATATCCTGCCGATCTTGGTCAGTATTGGGAATATACCTTCCCATCCCTACTCCTCCTCTTCGCAAAACCGCTCATAACTTTCGGCGTCCATCAGAGCGTCCAGCTCGCCTGGATCTGACATTTCCAGAATTAAAATCCAGTTTTCATAAGGATCTTGATTTATGAGCTCGGGAGAAGCCTCAAGTGCAGTGTTGACTTCTACCACCGTACCCGAAACCGGCGAATACACATCTGATGCTGCTTTTACCGATTCTACTACTGCTACGGCGTCACCTACTTGCACATTGCGCCCCACCTCAGGCAAGTCAACAAACACTATATCGCCCAGCGAATCTTGAGCATAGTCAGTAATTCCTATTATGGCTCTATTGCCATCCACCTTTACCCATTCGTGTTCTTTGGAATACCTTAAACCTTTTATAACTTTCACCTTCATCAAACCTCCTATATAATATAATAATGGCCAAAATGTACCCTATAAACGCAACTTGGGGGCACCCACTTTGGCAACAAAAACTAACCCCCCATAGCCTTTCGGATATCATGGATATCATAAAGCAGATATTTTAGATAATGCTCATCTATAATTTAACATTTAATGAATCTTTGAGCAACTTTTATTTTTTATATTGTTTTGCATAAAAAGGAATTTTAACCACTTCAGCCTTCAAAGCCTTGTTCCTCACAATTACATCTACATGAGAGCTCTGTGCTGCATACGAAACATCAATAAGAGCCAAGGCAATATTCTTTTTCAGGGTTGGAGAAAAACTGCCCGAAGTAATATAACCTATATTCCTACCCTTCACTTGAACCTCATAGCCCTGCCGCGGAATTCCTTTATCAATCATTTCCAGGCCCACCAGCTTTCGTGAAATACCACCTTCTTTCTGCTTGAGCAGCGCCTCACGCCCTATAAAGTCGGCTTTATCAAGCCTTACAAATCTATCCAGTCCGGCTTCCAATGGTGAAATATCAGGAGAAAGCTCATGGTCATAAAGCGGAAGAGCAGCCTCCAATCGCAGCGTATCCCGGGCACCCAATCCCGCAGGCATTACATGAAACTCCTCACCTGCATCCATAATGGCCTCCCACACCTTCAAAGCTCTGTCGGCCGGCACGTATATCTCAAACCCATCCTCACCGGTATATCCCGTCCGTGAAAGAAGGGCCGATACTCCAGCGATACTGACGCCATCTGCAAACCTAAAAAATTTAACACTATCCAGTGGGATATCCGCAATCTTTTGTAAAACCTCCTGGGATTTTGGCCCCTGAAGAGCTAGCTGTGCATATTGTTCGGACAAGTCTTCAACCTCCACATCATGGGGCTTATGGCTCTCTATCCATTGGACATCCTTTTGAATGTTGGCAGCATTGACCACCAGCAAATATCGTTCGGCATCGAATTTGTAAACCAGCAGGTCATCCACAGTCCCACCATCGGGATAGCACATGGGCGAATAAAGGACCCGAAATTCGCGCATACCTGATATATCGTTGGTTATTAGCTTTTGAATGAACTCGGTAGCACCCCTCCCCCTTATCATCACCTCACCCATGTGGGACACATCAAATAAGCCTGCCCGCTGGCGCACCGCCTCATGTTCCTCCAAAATCCCTGTATACTGAAGCGGCATCATCCAGCCACCAAACTCGATCATCTTTGCTCCTAAAGATACATGTTTCTCATAAAGTGGCGTCTTTTTCAATTTAATACCTCCTTAAAACGCAAAATAATTTACCGGCTTAGCTTTATTGTAGCACAAAAGACGTTTTCCGATTATCATTTTCTGCATTTCACTCCATTCAATATATACTCCGGTTCGATTAAAATTTAATCTGTATGAGCTTCAATCAAACGACATTAGCATCTTTAAAAAAGATTATCAGCATTTTCATAAAAATAAAAAGGGGATGACATCACAAGCCAGCCCCTCACAGTATAAGTTTCTAACCATATTGTACGGGTATTACCCTTTCGATTCCACACCTTGTAAGTTCGAATCCCCAAAGTTCTGTTGGGACGCGGCTCTTTATTCGAGATTTAAATTTTCAATGGGAATCAACGCTCTGCACGCTCTGAGCATAGCGCTTTTCCTTCTGCCTGTGCCTGTAAATATAAACCCCTACAGCCAACAACGCGATGCCCCAGATAACGAGGGACCTCATTCCCCGTTCCAGACCTATGGCTTGGGAGACCAAACCCGTAATTGCTGGCACAGTCATGCTTCCCAGCGCTGCCGTCATAACAAGCGTCCCGGTGATAAATCCTTTTTGTTCAGGATACATGCCTCCCGCTATAGCAATGGCGGTGGGAAATAGCCCCCCGAAGAAAAAGCCCGTAAACCCAAGCCCAGTTATTGTCAAGACCACAAACGGGCTAAACAGGGCCACTACCATAGATACAAGGCCTCCCAGCGCGCTTAAAAATATCACCCTATGATATCCCATCTTCTCGGCCACTATGCTACACGCGAACCTGCCTGATGCCAATCCCAGGTTGTACACTGCAAGAGTCCCTGAAGCAAAAAACACCGGCAGTCTTACCACATCACCCATATACTTGTTTATCCAGGTATTGATGCTATGCCCGGCTCCTGAATACAGGAACATCACCATGCTCAACAGCCACAAATAGCTTGAAGTGAACAGCATCCTATACGGCCATGAACCGGCTTGCTTTACATAGCCATCCGAATGCGGAAAAGTCTGAAACGCAAGAAATAAGGTGATAATCACGCCTATTGCGGCGTTAATATAGTAGACCGCACGCCAGTATTCGGTATAGCTCAAAATTGTTCCCGACACCAAAGGCCCCATGAGGCATCCCACGGCAAAGAACATGTTCGCCTTATTGAGCATGCCGCTGGATCTATCGGGATACATATCCATAATAGTCGAGCTGCCCGCAGCATCAACCGCTCCATGCCCTATGCCGGCAATAAAAGCAAATGCAAGGGCAACAGGAAAGTGTGACAGGCTGCCCACCCCTATAAGCCCCAGGGTAAGGCATAGGGTCCCCAATATTACCACCCATTTAGCGCCAATGCGATCCGTCAGCAGGCCGCACAGCACAACCAGCAGCATTCTGCCCATGGCCATAAAGCTAGCAAACAAGCCTGCTTGGGCAAGGTTAATGCGGTAATTCTCTATCAAAAAGGACATGGTGGCCCCAAAGACCGTAAAAGTCAGCCCGATGAGGAAAAACGCACCGTAAATCGACAGGGTAATAAGCCTTTTACTTGTATCAGCTGTCCTCACCAAAATTAATACCCCCACTTCGCATCATTACCAAAATATTACAACTAGATGATACAGGAGATCAACCATGCGATGCACAAAAAAATTAAAATTATGTAAATCAAAGGCAAGGCCTTCTTGAAAACGCGTTTACAGAAGCGCAATACCATAAAAGGGTCGTATGCACGCAAAATATGGTACAAGGCTTCCCTGTACTCTTCGTTCTCAGGCGCCATGTTGACGGCCTGTTGAATGCTGCTGTAACCCTCAGCATACAGCCCCTTTTCCCACAACACCACGCCATTGAGATAGTACCACTGCGCCGTCTTTTTCGTTATAGCAGCCAATGCAGTTTCAGCCTCTTCAATTCTCCCAAGCAATATGAGGTCACGTATATTCTGATATGCACCTGCCTCGGTATCATAGGTCCAGGGCCATTGCCAGCGGTCACCCAATTTACTTTTGCCATTCACCTTTGTATCGCTTAAAATGGGACTAGGAACATCCATGGGTTGAAATCCACTCAAAATCTTGCCCTTTACCACTATATTTAAATTGCCTTGATTTAAATCGCCTTGTTCAACGCTATGACCTTTTTGTTGCGCTTCATCCTGAATATTCGTCGTTCTATAGGCCGGTGCTTTCCACAACGGCCCCGGCACCTTACCGATCTTCATCCCTATACCCCCACCACGCCCACATTACCATATCACGCTTTCTTTTGCCTTTTGCGTTTATACAGCTCATACCTTCTCTTTCCTTCTTCAAAAGCCTTCCTCTCCTCCTCAGTTTCGAGTATCAGCCTCGGCACTTCTACTGGACGTCCTTGTTCGTCCAAGGCCACCATGGTGAAAAATGCCGTAAGAGCAGTTATGGGCGGCTGATCGCTGCTTAAATCCTCTACCTCCACACGCACGGCCACTTCCATGGAGCTCCTTCCCACGAATACCAGCTGACCTTTGCAAGTCACCAGCTGCCCTACAAATACAGGCTGATAGAATTCCAGCTCGTCCACCCGTGCCGTTACCACGTTTCGCCTGCAGTGCTTCCTGGCCACCACATATGCTGTGTTGTCCATCATCTTCATCATTTCGCCGCCGTGGATATTGCCAGCCGGGTTGGCCTGCTCCGGCAATACAATCTGCGACATCACGGTCCTTGAATATGAGACTGTTCTAGCCTCCACCGCTATCACCTCAGCATATCAGTTTGCTTAATGCCCATCATAGCGCTTAGTTTGCGTCATTTTCAATTTGTTAAATAGTGCTAAGCCTAAAAATCTTTCCTCACTACAAAAACTTTAAATATTGACTTCTACTATGCTAAGAATTATATACCATCGAGATGAAAATTTAAATGAGCATTTGCGTTTTAACATCATTGACATGGGCCTTTCCATGGTGTATCTTAGACTTTGTATACTTGAAACATTCAAATAAATAGTTCGAGCAACCTAAAGCATACTGTGACCATTAAAACGCACGGGGAAGGTGGAACCAAATTGCAGATTAAATGGCTAAAGGGTACCGATGACCTTACAGACGCATATAAGATACGCTTCAAGGTATTTGTGGAAGAACAAAACGTACCTGTCGACCTTGAGGTAGACGACATCGATAGCATCGCGCATCACATCGTAGTATATCAGGATGGCATTCCAGTGGGAACAGGCAGGGTATTTGAGCAGGACGGCCGCTACTACCTAGGGCGAATCGCCGTTTTGAAGGAATACAGGAAACAGCACATAGGCTCCCTCATAGTCAATTTGCTGCTCCAAAAAGCCTTCGAGTTGGGTGCAAGGGAAGTGCACATTCATGCACAGACCTCTGCCTTGGAATTTTACAAAAAATTAGGGTTCATCCCTTACGGTGAACCCTATGACGAAGCCGGAATTGAGCACGTCAGCATGGTGGTTTATAAACGCGCGAGCGAAAAAGCGATCAAGCCTTAGAAATCCACGTCACCCCTCCTCCGCCAGCCTCTTTGCCAGCTTGACCGCACCGTTGGCATCTTCGGCGTATCCATCGGCCCCTATTTCATCGGCAAACTGCTGGGTCACAGCCGCTCCACCCACCATAAACTTGCACTTGAGCCCTTCCTTCTTAGCCAACGCTATCACCTCTTTCATCTGAACCATGGTGGTGGTCATGAGGGCTGACAACCCAATGATGCGTGCGCCGGTCTCCTTTGCCTTCTCGATTATGGTCTCAGCGCCCACATCTTTACCAAGGTCAATGACTTCAAATCCATGATTCCTGAGCATGAGCGCCACTATGTTCTTTCCTATGTCATGTATATCACCCTTGACAGTGGCCAGTATCACCTTTATCTTTTTCTCTTTTGCACCGGCGCTGGCGGCCTCTTCCTGGAGCAGGGGTTCAAGGTGCTCAAAGGCCTTTTTCATAGCCTCAGCGCTCATAAGCAATTGTGGAAGAAAGTACTCTTTCCTCTCAAACAGCTCCCCCACATGGGTTATGGCGGGTATAAGATATTCATCCATCAGGATCCGCGGAGCTATGCCGCGGGCCAAAGCATCCTTTACTATGGGCACAATGCCGTGATGGTCGCCCTTGACCACGGCATCAAAAACCTGCTGTGCGGCTTTTTCCTTCTCTGCAGCTTCGTTCAGCGTGCCCTTGACAACATCATCCCTACCGGCAGCCCTACTTTCTGTCTCTTTCAATATACCCCCCAATACACCCTCAGTAGTGTGGGCAGCGCTACCATCAACACCTTGTTTAACAGTTTTTTTGCCATCTCGGCCGCCTTCATCAGCACCTCCAGCAGCGCCGTCCTGATACTGCGACCTACCCTTCTCGGCGTTATACTCCACTGATCTCGGCTTGTCATCTCGCACCTTTATCTGGTTCTCGCCTTGGCTCCTGCCGACTTGGGCGAAATACTTTATATATCTCTGGCTGTACACATCTCTACCCAGCAGCACTTCAGAGGCCATTTTAACGTTCATCACCATCTGGCTCAAGGGATTGACTATGGCCATAGTAAGCCCCTTACCCATTGCCATGGCCAGAAAAGCCGCATTCAGCCATCCCCTTTCGGGCAGCCCAAAGGAGACGTTGGACAGGCCCACTATCGTATTGCACCCAAAGCTGTTGCTGCACCAGTCTATTAAATTCAAGGTCTCAACTGCCTGTTCCTGGTTGGATGAAACCGCCATCACCAGCCCGTCAACCACTATGTCTTCCTTTTGATATCCTAGCAGCACGGCACGCTCAAACACCTCTTCGACGACCCTTTGCCTCTCCTGAGCCGTCAATGGCACGCCTTCATCGGTAAGCGGCAGGAGTATGAACATGGCGCCGTATTTGGCTGCAACAGGTAATAGCTTCTCTATCTTGTCCTTTTCAAGGGATATGGAATTGACAAGAGCTCTACCCGGATAGATTCTGAGCCCCCTCTCCAGCGCTTCAATATTGGAAGAATCCAGGCACAGCGGAGCATCCACCGCTGTAACCAAGGTGTCTATGACGTCCACCATCGTACCTGGCTCGTCAATGCCCGGCATGCCTACGTTGACATCCAGCACATCAGCCCCTTTTTCAACCTGTTCTACTGCAAGCTGGCGGACGTACGCATAGCGCTTTTGCTTTAGAGCCTCCTGCAGCGACGGCTTTCCTGTGGGGTTTATCCTCTCGCCCACCACAACAAAGGGATTACCTGCTCCAATGAATACCGTCTTCCTGGCCGACGTGATCGCTGAACCTTGATGTTTTGATGGAGGCAGCGGCTTTACCCCCTCTACGTTTCTCGCAACCTCGGCCACATACTCAGCCGAGGTGCCACAGCATCCGCCTATCAAATTGGCCCCTGCCTGTGCTAACATCCTGGCGTACCGTCCAAACTCCTCAGGCCCCATGTCAAATACCGTCATACCATTCACCAGCTTTGGCAGCCCTGCATTGGGCTTTGCCAGCAATGGCACCTTGGCGTAGGGCTTCATGTGCTCTATAATGCTCACCATCTTGTCAGGGCCAGTGGAACAGTTACATCCCACCACATCCGCACCCAAGCTTTGAAGGGTAATAAGTGCCGTGACCGGATCAGTACCAGTCAGTGTCCTCTCCCCTTCCTCAAACGTCATGGTGACCCATACTGGAAGGTCGCAGCTTTCCTTCACCGCCAGCAAAGCCGCCCTGGCTTCCTGGATATCGGTCATGGTCTCTATAATAAACAGGTCAACTCCACCCTCAAGCAAGCCCCTTACCTGTTCCTTGTAAACCTCTACCGCCTCTTCAAATGAAAGGTCACCGATAGGATGGATGTACCGCCCTGTGCTTGACATATCTCCAGCAACAAGGGCATGCTGTCCGGCCGCCTGCCTTGACAGCCGTGCCAGCCGGCGGTTTATCTCCGTCACTCTATCCCCTAGGCCAAACTCTTCCAGCTTTATGCGGTTGGCACCAAAAGTGGCTGTATATATAACACGAGCACCGGTCTTTACATAACCTTGTTGTATATCCAACAGGACATCAGGATGCTCCAAAGCCCACAGCTCGGGGCACACCCCCGGCGGCATCCCTTTTTTCTGAAGCTCGGTACCCATAGCCCCGTCCAGCACTATAACCTTTTCATTCATCAACTGCTTCAAAGTCGTCCAATTCATGCTCATCCAACCTTTCTTTAATCCATCATCTGGCATCCCAGTTTTGATTCTAGCATCTCCGTATCCTTAGACTTCTTAAAGTAAGCTTTCCTTTAAAATCCTGACCACCATGTTTACCCTATTAAAGGGCGTTACCAGGTACAACCCATTCACATACTGCCTTATGGCGTTTATTATTTCAACGGCTATTTCAACCCCAGTATCTTCGGCTTCATGCCTGTCCATATCCGGCCTAAAACGTTCAATATAATGGGAAGGTATGGATATCCCGGGTATCTCGTTGCTCAAAAACAGAGCATTTTTGTAGCTAACGATGGGCATGACCCCTCCCAAGATTTTTACCTTTTTCCTGGCCTTGAGCCCGGCCAGATACTCTATGACCTCAGAAGCAAAGATGGGCTGCGTCAGGAAAAACCGGGCCCCGTTTTCCATCTTGCGCTCCATTCTAGATATCTCGGCATCCCTGTTTTGAACATTGAGATTCAACGCCCCGCCTACTATATAAGGGTCCTGGCTGAAAAGTTCGCTGTTAATCTCCTGTATAAGAGCCATGAGCTTAAATGAGTTCAAATCAAACACGCTTTTTACAGAGCTCTTTTCAGCCTCCGGTATGGGATCGCCGGTCACAACCAGCAAATTGCGTATCCCCTCTACATATCCCGCAAGGAGCAACGACTTTAGGCCAATTAGGTTATGGTCTCTACAGCAAAGATGGGGTATTACCTCTATGCCCACTTCCCTCTTTATCTTTGCAGCCAACATCATGGAATTGAGGCGAGGTCGGGCCAGGGGCGAATCGGCCACAGTAACGGCAGCAACGCCGTTTTGCTTTAAAATCGCGGCCCCCTCCATAACCTTTTCCACGCTCGCATCAAAAGGCGGGTCAAGCTCGACCACAACCGGGAATTTCTCCTCAGCAAGCCTGGGATAAAAATCATTTTTATGCACAGCAATATGCCAGACTTTGCGTACGGGTGCAGATGCCCTGTGCTTCTCACCCGTAAACTCAGCCAGCTTGTCCCGCATCTTGCTTATGTGCAGAGGCGTTGTCCCGCAGCAGCCGCCCAGTATTTTTACGCCCAGCCTGGCCACATCCATCATGACATCCGAAAAATACTCTGGATTTTGCGTGTACACCGTTCTCTGGTGTACGATTTCTGGGTAGCCGGCATTGGGCATGGCCGACACTATATCGCCCGAAAAGTCCACAGATTTTATGTTTTGATAAAGATGCGCAGGCCCGACACCACAATTAAAACCATACGCATCGATAAATGGTATCGACTTTACCTCTTTTATAATCCTGGAAATGCTTATGCCCCTTCTGGTATACCCGTCAACCGTCGTAGCAAACTGAACTAAAATAAAAGCTTGATCGTTTTTGCTCTTTATATACTCCGTAACCTCACGTAGATAATCCGTACTGCTCAAGGTTTCCAATACAAATATATCGGCTCCCGCTTCAATAAAAGCATCCACAATGAAGCGGTATTCATCTAAAATGAACTTAGGGTCCACTTCCTTCTTGCCGGATGTCATCTCGGGTATGGGCCCCATATCAGCCGCAACAAATACCTCTCTACCGCAGGCAGCCTGCAGCGCAATCTCGTACCCCTTCACTATAATTCGCTTTATCTCGTCTCTGGAAACATCGAGCGCCAGCGTATTTGCAGAAAAAGTATTGGTCCTTATGAGCTTTGCCCCCGCCTCGATATATTCCGTATGGATAGCCTTGACGACCTCTGGCTCCGTCTCATTGGCCAACTCTGAAAAAGCCGCATCTTTGCCAGTTATTTGAGAATAATAAGTCCCCATCGCCCCATCAGCGAGCAGTATATTGTCTTGCAAGTACTCTTTTATCATAATCATAGTTTAAAACTCCTTTATTGAACATTATATCCAGCAAATACTATTATTCATTTTACTTTAAAAACTTTGACAAATACAAGTACAAAAATTCTCCTTATCAACCTCCATTTAGACCAGGTATGCTCAAAATTGTAAACAAAACATCATCCGAGTCCAAATTCAGCTTTAAACCATATTCAATTAATCCTTCAATAATTTTATTGCTTACATCTTTAGACAATTTAACTTTAAATAATTTTTGCTTATAGCTTACCAGTTCATATTCTGACAAAATATTTTTATCCATATCCCTTGGAGTTTTCATATCAATTTCTTTGATATCTCCTACACAGGCCACTATTAATAGCGCATTTATTCCATAGTCCGGATTAAGAAAATAAAATATATACGGATATTTATCTATTAACCCTTTGACCCACCTTCTTATGGAAGGCACCTTATATATCTCCTCGGGCGTTTCTTTATACCCTTCAAAATTCAATACTAGTCTATTCCCCAAAACATTCCCTTTTTCTTCTACTTGTTTTACAAATGAATCTATTACACTATAATCTAAGTTTTCAACCTCATCACTGGTTATAATTAAATTGATCACATTATCATTCAGCAACTCCATTTTTTTAATTCCCCACCCTTTTAACTTTATCCGCAAAACCATTCTTATAAACTATTAAATATAAAGCATTATACTGTTTAAAATATTTGGTAATGGCACTTGAATATCCGCAAGTCCTGCTTCATAAACCGCTTTCGGCATACCATATACCACACAAGATTCTTCTGCTTCAACAATTACATGTCCATTATATTTTTTTACAGCCCTACAGCCCTCAAGCCCATCATTACCCATCCCCGTGAGAATAACAGCCAGTAAACGTTCTTTATAAATAGGAGCTGCGGAATTAAGAGTTACATTTACAGAAGGTTTATATAGTATTCTTTCGTCTGAACTCTCTTCTATTTTTAAAGCTATTCCACCATCATTCCTTTTGTTTAACAGCGTCTGGAACCCTGCTGGAGCAATATAAATGTTTCCCGGCTCCAAAACATCTCCATCTTCCGCTTCTTTAACACGCAAATTACAGAAAGTATTAAAGCGTTCTGCAAAAGGCTTGGTAAAACCCGGAGGCATATGCTGTAAAACCAGTATAGGTACACGTGTATCTTGCGGAAAATATGGAAGGATGGACTGCAGAGCGGCAGGCCCCCCTGTGGATGTACCAATAATTAAAAGATCTACCAGTGGTCCCCTATCACTGAACTTACCTTCTTTTGACGCAATTCCTTTGTATTGTAGGTTTTTAGCTTGTCGCAGATACAAGTTTTTGTTTTGAGCAATTATTTTCAATCTATTCAAGAAATCATAAATAACTTCTTCTTTTACGTCACCTTTAATAAGTTCGCTTTTAAGAAAAAAATCTGCAGCTCCTAGTTCCAAAGCTTTAATAGTAATTTCAGCACCTTCTTGAGTATAATTGCTCAACATCATTACAGGAACCGGACATAAATTCATTATTTTTTCCAATGCTGTTATACCATCCATTACCGGCATTTCAACATCCATTGTCACAACATTAGGTTTTAACCGCTGTATCTTTTCTATTGCATCCATTCCATCTCTGGCAATACCAATAATAAAAAGCTGCGGATCTTTTTCTATAATCATACTTATACTCTTTCTCATAAACGAAGAATCATCAACCACTAGTACACCGTACCGCTGCATGACGAGTTCCTCCTTTTCTATAATAGTAGACAGAAGGAGTATATATCACTTCAAATCCTGTATGCAGGCCGGTAATTGTCTCAGCATGGCCTAAAAATAAATACCCTCCGGGTTTTAAAATATCATAAATTGCGTTAACTATTTTTCGTATAGCATTATTATCAAAATATATAAGAACATTTCTACAAAAAACGATATCAGATTTTTCAATTTTGTTTATTATATCATTATCCAAAAGATTTACATGTCTAAAGTCTACCATTTCTATAATGGAATCTTTTACCCGATAGTCTTCTCCAAGTTCAACAAAGAATTTACTATAAGCCCAATCAGGCGTTCTTCTGAAAGACAACGAGTTCTTTTTATATAAACCGCTTTTAGCCTTATTTAACGCCTTTTTATTAATATCCGTTGCTATTATTTTTACTGTTCCAGGTCTGAACAATCCGCTATCTTCAACCAGCATTCCTATAGTGTAAGGCTCTTCACCGGTAGAACAGGCAGCAGACCATATTCGCAACGGATTCTCCGGAGTACATTCGGTGTATTTAGGCAATATAGCTTTTCTAAACTCTTCCAGTATATTTTCTTCTCTAAAAAAATAAGTTTCATTTACTGTTATCAACTCAATAAGAACATCCCATTCCTTTGGTTCCATTCGAAGATAACCACAATATTCCCAGGGGGATAATCCCAATACATTCAGCCTTTCTTTAATCTTTGATTTGAGGGACAAAAGATTCTTCCTGTAATCAATGCCGCAATAATCATATATTATACCTGCTAATTCCATTAAAGCGAATTCATCTGCGATCACGTCTTTTTCTCCCCCTTTATCATAAAGTTGCCTACTGGGAAAGAAAATCTTTCCCAGTAGGCGTAAGTGTTATTTATCCTTGAAATTCTGTTAATGCTTGATTTATTTCATCTGCACAAGCAATAAGTTCCCTGGTAACTGTAAGAGTCTTTTCCAATTCCTTATTGTTTAAAGATACTATTTCACTTATATCAGACATAATTCTTGAAAGCTGTTCAATCTCTTTAGTCTGAACTTCTGTTGCTTTTGTAACCTGGCTTACCTGTTGTGCCACATTTCTTACATTAGAAAGAACATCATCAATATTTGAAGTCTGTTCTTTTACCGCTACCGTGATTTGCCTTACCTGCTCCCTGGCATTGGCTACTCCCTGGACTATCTCCTCTACCCCTCTCGCCTGCTCCACCGTCGCCTGGGTCACCTGCGCTGCCTGGTTGGCTACATTCTCTACCGCCTGCACTATGTTCTGCCCTTGCTTAGCCTGCTCCTTTACCGCTACCGTGATCTGCCTTACCTGTTCCCTCGCATTAGCTACCCCCTGTACTATCTCCTCTACCCCTCTCGCCTGCTCCACCGTCGCCTGGGTCACCTGTGCTGCCTGGCTGGTTACATTCTCTACCGCCTCCACTATATTCTGTCCCTGCTTGGCCTGCTCCTTCATCGCTAACGTGATCTGATTAATTTCGGTATCTATATTTTCGATACCACCAATAATTCTTTCTATTACTTTACTCATCTCATTACTCAATTTTGTTCCGTGTTCAGTTTTTTCTTTACCAACTTCAATTACTTTAATAGCCTGATCCGTTTCCTTTTGAATTCCTTTAATCAATGCAGCAATTTCTTTTGTCGCAGTAGCCGTTCTCTCAGCAAGTTTTCTTACTTCATCAGCAACAACAGCAAAACCCTTGCCATGTTCTCCAGCTCTTGCGGCTTCAATGGCAGCGTTTAATGCAAGTAAATTAGTTTGCTCTGCTATATCATCAATAACCTCTGTTATACTTCCGATTTTTTCAGAACTTTCTCCAAGATTATTCATCACAACCCCAGCATGCGAAATTACTTCTGATATTTCTTTAATAGCAGATAAAGTATCTTCTACAGCTTTTTTCCCTGTTTCTGCTTCGTTTTTCAGCATGTTGCTTAATCTGTTAACATTTTCCGCATTACCTGCCACTTGATTGATGGATGCCACTATCTCCTGTATCGCTGCCGATGCCTCCTCCGCCGCCGCCGATAAACTCTCCGCATTACCGGCTACTCCCTTTATCGACTTGCTCATCTCCTCTATCGACGCCGATATCTGCTCTACTGAACCAGCCGTGCTCTCCGCATTGCCCGCTACCTGGTTGATACTTACAGCTATTTCTTCTAACAAACCATTGACTTGTTTGCAAATTCCAGCCAACTGTTCGGCATTTTTTACTACATCTTCAATAGAATTAGAAAGCTTGTCCAATATTTTAGATGTAGATTCAACTGCTGCAGATTGCTCATTGGTGCCCTTTGCAGTTTCTACCATCGTAACCGATAGATCCTTAATCTTTTCACCAAACCTCTTAGTAATATTAATTACTTCATGCAGTTTTTGAAAAATACCCGAACCTTTCATAAATCTTATAGCCATATTTTTTTGAATTCCATAAATCATACCTCCCTATGTATAATTTTAATTTCAATTATTTATCACATGTTGTGTGTAAGAATTTTATTGTTTTCTACCATCTTGGCAATTCCTCCAACATCCAAAATGCAGGCTACACTGCCATCACCCAAAATGGTAGCTCCTGAAAAAGTTTCTACTTTGCCTATATAAGAACCCAGCGGCTTAACAACAATTTCCTGAGTACCAATAAGTTCATCCACCACCAACCCAAACCTTTTTTCAGCAACACCTAAAACCACAATAAAAATATTTTTATGATGCATCTTTATACGCTGGATATTAAAGTAATCGTGCAACCAGATAAGAGGAAGTACCTTTTCCCTTATTAACGTGATAGCTTGCCCTTTTATAAATCCAATTTCATTTTCGGGCTTGCGTACAATTTCAACCACATTGCTCATTGGCAATGCATATACCTCATCACTTATCCTTACTAAAAGCCCTGGAAGAATGGCCAAAGTGAGAGGAAGCTTTATTGTAAATTTCGTTCCCTCTCCATGCTTTGTTTCTACTTCAATAATTCCATTTAGCTTTTCTATATGGTTGCGCACTATATCCATTCCCACTCCGCGTCCGGAAATTTCATTTACTTCTTGTGACGTGGAGAAACCCGTATGAAATATAAGATTGATAATCTCCTGCTCTGTTAAGGTATCGGCTTCCTTTTCAGTAATAATCCCTTTTTTTATAGCACATTCTTTTACCTTTTGTACATCAATCCCCCGACCATCATCCTGTACAATAAGCACAACATGATTTTCCTGGTAAAAAGCGCTTATTATTAATTTGCCTTTTGGGGGTTTGCCAATACTAATACGTTCCTCTGAAGGCTCAATTCCATGGTCAATGGCGTTTCTGATAAGATGAATCAGCGGGTCGGCTATATCCTCTATTATTGTCTTGTCCAGTTCCGTCTCTTCTCCTTCAATAACAAGCTCAACTTCTTTGCCTAGAGCCTCTGCCAGATCTCTTACTATACGCGGAAAACGATTAAATAACTGTTGAATTGGCAACATACGCATTTTCATAACACCCTCTTGCAGTTCGCTAATTACCCTTGACACATGGTTTGATATCATTAAAAGCTCGTCAACCATGCCATCAGAAATGTAACAGCTGTGTAACTCATTTCCCACCTTATATATCCTGGTCTGTTCAATCACCAACTCTCCTACCAGATCCACAAGCTTCTCAACCCTTTCTACATCTACACGTATTGTTCTTTTTTGAGCATATGTATTCACAGATATTTTATTTCTGTTAATTTGTTCTTCTCTATGTTCAGCAAACGCTTGTTGTTCTGATAATTTAATATCATACGGATATATATCAACATTATCTATATCCACCAGCTCATTTAGTATTTTTGCTTTAATGGTTTTTGCATCTAACTTCGTAATTAAAAGATAATAAACATCGCTTATTTGAATATCGTCAGAAGGTTCTATCACATTTGGCTCTGTTGTAATTACATTGCCCATCTGATTAAAATAATTAAGTATCAAGTATGCACGTGCAGTTTTCATAAGACTATCATCCGAAATTTTCACTTTACATACCAGTATATTTAATTCTGATTTCAATGCCTGGATAAGCTGATATCTCTGATCAAAGTCAAGCTCAAACTCTATAGTTTTGTTATCTTGTTCTGTATTTTGAACACCCTTATCTTGTTTTATATATTGGTTTTGATTGTACCCTCCGGACAGTATTTCTTTTAATTTATTTACTGTACTAGATATATCAGTTTTAATATTATTCCTGTCAGATACAAAATCTTGTTTTAGCATTCTCAGCTGATCCAGACATTGAAATAATGCATTTATAACTGTTTTGGTTGCTTTAAGTCGGTGATTTCGTATTTCATCCAATACATTTTCCATCTCATGTGTCAGAATCTTCATTTCTTCAAATCCCATTGCCGATGAAGACCCTTTTAATGTATGCGCTACACGAAATATTTTTTGAATTACTTCTGGAGTTTCGCCATTTTGTTCCAACTCCAAAATGCTCTGTTCCAGGACTTCCAATTGTTCTTCAACCTCTTCAAGAAAGGCATCTATCATCTCCGGAGTATCATACAGCCCAGCCATGTTACACCTCCTCCCTACTCATAAAGTACTTTGTCGATCTTTAAGATGCTGACAATTTCCTCACCGGCAATGCCTATACCTTCAAAGTAACTGCCATCAATACCTGCCATCATTTCAGGAGGAGGTTGGATGTCTGAAAATCTAACCACCTGATTAACTTTGTCAACTATTATTCCTACCATTTCATCCCGGCTTTTTACAATTACAATACGAGTTGACTTGGTAACGGTATAGTGATTTAAACCAAACCGTTTGGGAAGATTAATAACTGGAATAATTTTACCGCGAAGATTAATAACTCCTTCAAGAAAAGATTTGCTATTATGTACAGGAGTAATTTTCTGCATTTTAATTATTTCATATACATCACTAATTTTCAGTGCATACTTTTCATTAGCTAGTTCATACACAATATACTGAGTGTCGAGTAAATTCATGCTTCTTCACCTCCTTCTAATACTACTTTTCTTTATCTCCGCAACAGCCTTGCTACTACCCATAGCTTTGCGATACACCCTGTAATGAGTCATGGCATCGTATGCATCCACCACTGCCAGAATACGACTTACATTGCATTTCACCTGCCCTCTATTCCTGTTTTTGAAAAAATAAAGGGCCTCTTTCACTACATTACCTTCATAACCCATAACAAGTCCTGAAAAGCATAGTGAAAGTAGGCCCTTATATCTAATGTAATATAACAGAACTATGCAATATAAGTAAATATAACCATAATTTTACATTTAATACATTAAATACCCCCCATGCGAACATATGTTCTTGCATATATATGCATAACCGTTCAACTTTCGTGCATCTATTTCATTTACTGAATATTGTTGTAAATCATATATTAACACCATTTATCCATCTCCCCTTTTATATCATGCCTTTATATATACACTACAAAGAATAAACCTCTTTGCAGTAAACAAAAGAGGCTTTATCTTGTAAGAATTTTTAACTGTCAAATTTCTTCATTTTTCGCACTTCTAGAAAATATATTAAACCCTATTAAACTACATTGCAAAAGGACCATTTTACTATATTTTGGTACTATATTCCTATTTAGTGCTGCTCGTTATAGTATCATTTGTCTATTTAAACATCTATCATTTTACAAAATTCAACAAAATTCCAGCTTAAATCAATCCTTATTTCTTTATATCTCTTTATGCTTAAAAATCACCCTGACCCCCTGCGGCGTATCCTCAAGTATAATTCCACGAGCCCTAAGTTCATCCCGTATTTGATCAGCCAGTGCCCAGTTCTTTTCCTTGCGCGCCTGTTGCCTCTTTTCAATCAAGGCTTTAATCTCGGGATCAAGCTCTTGCCTTGGGTCCTTCCTCAAAAGCCCCAAGACGCCTGTCAGCTCATCCAAAAGCGCATAGGCCCTCTCCACAGCCTGCTTTGAACTGCTGGCACTCAGCTGAGAATTTATATCCCTTACCATATCAAAGATGGCAGCCAGGGCATCGGCGGTATTTATGTCATCGTCCATTGCCTCTTCAAACCTGGCCTTATACCCCGCAAGCCTTTGGAAGAAATCCCTTTCTTCCTCCGAGAGCTCCTTTTCAGCAGCGTTTTCCATCATGTGCAAGAGATTGGCCTTGCAATTGTACAGGCGTTCCAGGGCGCTCTGCGCCTGTCTAAGCATATCCTCGCTGAAGTTTATAGGATTGCGGTAATGGGCCGAGAGCATGAAGAATCGCACCACTTCCGGATCAAACTGTTTGAGTATATCACGAACAGTGAAGAAGTTGCCCAGGGACTTGGACATTTTCTGGTTATTTACATTGATATATCCGTTATGCAGCCAGTACCTTGCAAAAGGCTTGCCGGTAGCCGCCTCACTCTGAGCAATCTCGTTTTCATGATGTGGGAATATGAGGTCCTGGCCGCCAGCGTGTATGTCAATGGTCTCCCCCAGGTACTTCATGGCCATCACCGAGCACTCTATGTGCCAGCCCGGCCTTCCCTTGCCCCACGGGCTATCCCACGCGGGCTCGCCCGG
>JAMNZI010000249.1 GCA_023622385.1 Bacillota bacterium
CTCAGTTGCTGGAAAAGTGTGCACGCATGAAAACTATTGGTTAAAACCTCTTGCGGTTTTTGCACATCAGAAGGTATAATAACATTGAAACCGTGGTGTAGAAATAAGTTCAAGGTAAAACTTGATGCTGGGTTTTGCAGGTGTAAGCATTTTTGTAGGCTGGCTTAAAAGCGGTTTGTAATTTGATGTTTTCCAGTTTGGTCATTCTCCTAGTGAAAGCTCAACAAAAGCGTTTATGCAATGCAGGGTATGAAAACGTGAACTAAACGATAAGTGGCTTGAAAGGAGGAAGCGGCACGTTCCTTTGTTAGGCGGCGTAACAGGGGGAAAGGTGCCGGTACATAATGAACTGGAAACTGTTCTTATTGTCGTTCTGTATGCTGTTTATAGCTGAGCTGGGTGATAAGACTCAGCTAACTGTCTTCACCCTGGTAACTCATCATAAAGAGCCTGTGCCAGTATTTCTCGGCGCTTCTTTAGCTTTAATCGTGGTTACTCTGCTGGGCTCTTTTCTGGGTGGGGTTGTAACCAGGTATGTTCCCACATCCTATCTACAGCTTTTGGCTGGTCTACTGTTTGTGGGGATCGGCATCTTCATTTTGAGAGAAGCCTTGCCCCAAGTATGGCATATGATTATTACGAGGAAATAGAAATTGCCAGACATGATTGTGGTCTGGTTTATTAAAAATTTTTAAGGGAGAGTGATTGTATGAACCGCGTTATAAGCCTTGACGGGACGTGGCAGTTTTGTTCAAAAAAGGACAGGCAATGGAAAGAAGGCAAGGTGCCAGGATGTGTTCAATTGGATCTGATGGCATTAGGGGAGCTGGAGGATCCCTTTTACCGTTTAAACGAGGTAGAGTTTCACAAGCTGGAGGAGGAAGAGTGGATATACCGCAAGGAGTTTAATTGGGACAATGCCCTTCCTGTATCGGGTAAGGTATACCTGGTATTTGAGGGTATTGACACTCTAGCAGATGTGTATATGAATGGGCATTATCTTGGCAGAGCCGAAAACATGTTTATTCCTTATCGCTTTGAGGTAGGGAAAATCCTGAGAAGCGGATTAAATGAAGTGGAGGTGCATTTTGATTCTCCCATTAGGACAATTCGGGCGATGGAGCGCAACAGTCCGGTTTCTCTGCGCGGTGGCAGCGAGATCGGCAGGCCATATGTGAGGAAGGCGCAATATTCCTACGGCTGGGATTGGGGCCCACGGATTGCACAGGTAGGGCTATGGAGGCCAGTGTATCTAGAGGTCATTGAAACTGCCAAAATACGCTATCCTTTCTTTGAAACCCGGCGTATCGATAAAGAGGGCGCTTTTGTAGCAACTGGCGCGGAGATTGAGATGGCTGTAAGCGATGATGGGAAGGCAGTTTCATCCGATGAAATGGAAGCGTTTGTGGAAATACTTTACAATGGGGAAACGGTGGTTTCGGAAAAGGCAAGCATCGATAGGTTCAGGGGCAAGCTGCAGATAAACTGGCAGGGCATGATAGAAAATCCGGCGCTGTGGTATCCCAATGGTATGGGTCAGCAGCCGCTTTATGAGGTAAAGCTACGCCTTGTATATAATGGCAAAGCCGTAGATGAGCACAGCTTTTGTACAGGCATTCGTACTGTAAGGCTTATACGGGAGAGGGATGAGGAAGGCGAAAGCTTTATCTTTGAAATAAACGGGGAAAAGGTTTTTGCAAAAGGGGCTAACTGGATACCTGCTGATAACCTTCTGCCCAGGTTGACGGAAGACGATTATTACTATTACATAAAAGCCGCAAAGGACGCAAACATGAACATGCTTCGCATATGGGGTGGTGGCATATACGAGCATCCTGCTTTTTACGAGGCATGCGATAGGATGGGTATCATGGTATGGCAGGATTTCATGTATGCCTGTGCTCAATATCCAGACCAGTTTGATTGGTTCCAAAGGTTGGCCGAGGTTGAGGCCGAGCACGTGGTAAAGAGCCTGAGGATACATCCATCCATCGTGCTGTGGTGCGGCAACAACGAAAACAATTGGGGATTCCATTCCTGGTGGGGAAATGGCGTTCCTAAATATTTAGGCAATTATATATACCAGGAAATACTGCCCAGGGTGTGTGCCGAGAATGATCCTTCCCGTCCTTACTGGGTGTCCAGCCCATATGGAGGCGAGGATCCTAACTCGATGGCAGAGGGTGATCGCCATTCCTGGATGGTATGGAGCGGCTGGGTAGACTATAAAGAATATCTCAACGATACCGGCCGGTTCCTAAGCGAATTTGGATTCCAGGCCATGCCTTGTCTGAAGACCATATATTCCTTTACGCAGCCCGAGGATCGCCATCCGCTCAGCCCGGTAATGCTGTCCCACAATAAGATGGTGTGCGGTACTGAGAGGCTGGTAAGGTTTATGATAGCCAAAGCCGGATTTCCGAAGGACTTCGCAAGCTTTGTGTACCTGACGCAGTTTATTCAGGCTGAGGCTATAAAGACCGGTGTAGAGCACTGGCGTACCAGGAAGTTTAAGACCGCCGGCGCGCTTTACTGGCAGATCAACGATTGCTGGCCGGTGGCTAGCTGGTCGTGCATCGATTATCAGCGCAGGAAGAAAGGCCTGTACTATTATACCAAGAAATTCTTCCATAACATCTTGGTGGTACCCGAATACAAGGATGAGCGCATATTCATCCATGCTGTAAATGATACGCTCAATCAACTGGATGCCCAAGTACGAGTAACGGCCTATGGGCTTGATGGTACCAAGAAAGGGGAAGTGTACATTAAGGCGTCTTTGTTGCCCAACAGCGCTTCGACAGTGGGCAATATAAAGCTTGAAGAGCTGGGAATCGGTTATAGGCGCACCGTTATGCCCGTGGATGCGGGTTCAACCACTTTCCCTGTCGAGAAAAACGGTGAACTTCTGGATACCGTGCTGTTTGTGGAGCTGGTGGCCGATGGCCAGAGCGTGAAAAATTACCTGGTGTTTGACGTTTTCAGAAGCCTTGAACTCAAAGAGCCTAATATAAGCTGCGCTGTAAAAGGGAGCACAATAGAGCTTGTTTCCGATAAGCCAGCCTTTGGGGTATTTTTAGAACCACAGCAGGATGTGGAGCTGTCGGATAATTGCCTTATCCTGGAGCCCGGCGTCCCCTATGTGGTGGAGGCTTCAGGTGAGGCGGGAGATGTAAAAGTGGTTGATATTACGCGTATGATTACCAAGCTGTATTGAGGATGAGCCATTCATCCTCTCTTTTTTTTTATTTTTATGGGGAATTCTTGTTGCAGCATGAAACGCTTATAATAAACTAGCGTTTTAATAATTGATATGTGTAATGTCGGAGAAGCAAGATCATACTCTTTAAAACAATATTTTTTAGAGACAAGAAATATGATGTACTGTATAATATTTGGTAAATCAATTTTAAATGGGATATTTGCGGCGATTTGGCCTGAACTGTTGATGATATGTTTTTAAAAGGGGGTAGCGTTTGGATTGTATCAGGTAGAGGTAAGGCAGGGTAACCGTTTAGAGAAATACCGGGTACCGGTAGGCTATAACCTGTTTAGGCTTTTGAAGGAAAAAGGGTTTTACATGGATTCGCTTTGCAGCGGCAGGGGATTTTGTGGAAAGTGTAAAGTGAGAATCGTCAAAGGAGATACGACGGCAAGCCAGTGTTCACCGGACGAGGCAGGACACCTCTCGTTCATTGAGCGAAAGGAAGGCATACGCTTGGCTTGCAGGGTACAGGTAAATGAGGACTTGGCTGTCGAGATACCAGAGAGCAGCCAAAGGGATGCTGTCATCCTTACAGAGGGGGAAAGCGATGTTGCTCTAAATCCCAGGGTTGTCAAGCGATACGTTGAATTGCCTAAACCGTCGCTGGATGACCAATCTAGCGATGTTGACCGGCTTGAGAAGGCACTTGATGCATCGGGTAGGCTTCATGCAACTGTCATTAAGGGCCTGCCCCAAACGTTGAGGGCCAATGACTTTAAGGTAACGGCGGTGCTCTTCGACCAGGATATAATTGCGGTTGAGGGCGGAGATACTTCTGATGCCAAATATGGGGTAGCGGTTGATATAGGCACTACCACGATGGTGGGATTTCTCATGGATCTGGCCACAGGCCAGCAGTTAGACGTGTATTCGGCTATAAATCCCCAGCGCCAGCACGGCGCCGACGTTATAACCCGTATTGATTTTACGTTGGAAAATCAGAATGGGCTTGAGGTCTTAAGCGGATTGGTGCGGGATGAGATAAACAGCATGCTGAGGGCTTTTTGTCAGAGATGGAATATCCGTTCCGACATGATTTACCATATGACAGTGGTGGGCAACACCATCATGATGCACCTGTTTGCCGGATTGCCGGTTAAGAATATAGCAGTTTCGCCCTTTATCCCGGTTATAGCCCGCTCCCTTGAGCTTGAACCCTGGCAGGTAGGAATAAACATGTGTCCTTCCGGTAGGATAACCATACTGCCCATGGTGGCGGGGTATGTTGGTGCCGATACCATTGCTGCTATAATGGCATCCGGCATGGTAGAAAGGGATGAGCTGGCATTGCTCATCGATATAGGCACAAACGGCGAAATTGCGCTGGGCAATCGTGAAGGAATCATAACCTGCTCAACGGCGGCGGGGCCTGCCTTTGAGGGCGCCCATATCCGCTACGGCATGGGGGGCGTAAAAGGCGCCATAAGCAGGGTCAGAATAGCTGGAGACGGTATAAGGTACGACACCATAGGCGGGCAGCCGCCCCGTGGCATATGCGGTTCCGGCATTGTGGATGCCATAGCGCAGATGTTAAAGGCTGGCATTGTAGAGGCTACCGGCAGGATGAAGAACTCCGAGGAGGCCAAGGTTGAATTGTCTGACGGGCTGGCTAGCAGGGTCAAGGAGCTGGATGGGAAACCGGCTTTCCTAATCGCTTCGAAAGAAGAAGGTGCGCTGGATGATATATATATCTGCCAGAAGGATGTGCGGGAGGTGCAGTTGGCCAAGGCGGCCATTGCAAGCGGCATCCACATCTTGATGAGGGAGATGGGGGTACGGTATGAAGATATCCAAAAAGTGTACCTGGCAGGAGGATTTGGCAATTACATAGATTATGACCACGCAGCCGATATAGGGCTTATTCCAAGCCAGCTGAGAAGCAAAATAGTTGCCATCGGCAATGCCGCTGGTACGGGAGCTAAAATGGCGCTTTTGTCCAAGGGATATATGGAAATGGCTGAATTTATAAGGCACAAGACCAGCTACATTGAGCTCTCTTCGCGCCCCGATTTTCAAAGCGCCTTTGTGGATTTTATCTCATTTTAACCCAGTACATGATAACCTGCGTCCACGTGTATGACTTCTCCCGTGATACCCCTGGATAGGTGGCTCAGCAAAAACAGGGCGGTATCGCCTACATCGGATTGGTCAACGTTTCTCCTCAACGGCACCTTTTCCTCGTACGTTTTGAGCATTTCACTGAAGTTTTTGACTCCCCTAGCTGCAATGGTCTTGATGGGCCCGGCGGATATGGCATTCACCCTAATGTTGTGCGGCCCCAGGTCTACTGCCAGATATTTTACCGAACATTCCAGCGCCGCTTTGGCTACTCCCATCACGTTGTAGTTGGGTACCGCCCTTTCACCGCCGATGTATGTTAGAGTCACGATGCTACCACCTTCGGTCATCAAGGGCAGGGCATGCCTTGCCACTGCTACCAGGGAATAGGCGCTTATGTTTTGAGCTAAGAGGTATCCCTCGCGAGAGGTGTTATAATATGCTCCTCCTAGCTCTTCTTTTTTTGCGAAAGCCAAGCTGTGTACCACACCGTGCAGAACTCCGACATCCCTTTTGATGTTGTCAAACAGGTCTACTATATCTTGATCGCTGGTTACGTCGCAAGGATACAGTAAAGCTCCCGGGATGCCAGACACCAGCTCCTGTACTGCATCCCGCGTGCGCTCTCCCTGGTATGTAAATATCAAGTTGGCGCCCGCTTTCAGGCATGATTGGGCTATGCCCCATGCGATGCTCCATTTATTGGCCACACCCATTATCAGGATGTTTTTGCCTTTAAGCAGATTTTCCATTGACATCATCCTTTCAAGCTGTTTTGATGGAGTTGAACCTGCACCTTTATTGACTTACAGGCAAATTGTATTTAATTGTGTTTAATAGCAGGAAGTACGGTTTATAATATATGCGAAAAATTTCAGCGGCTGGATATTGCATCAAAACAGGCCTTATGTTACTATAATATGAAAAATGCTGTAATTACTGTTTAATAGGATACCAAAAAATATTGGACTTGTCTACAGTTTATGCTATAATTAAAATGTTGTGAAAAGAGCAGTATTTAACAAAGGAGGAGCTTACGGGTGAAAGCCACAGCTGAAAAGTTAGAAAATAATAAGGTTAAACTGAATTTTCAGGTTGATGCTCAGGATTTTGAAAAAGCGCTGAACAAATCCTATATGAAGAACAAGGGCAAATTTCTAGTTCCGGGCTTCAGAAAGGGGAAGGCGCCTAGAAAGCTGATAGAAAGGTATTATGGTGAGGGCGTTTTCTACGAAGATGCCTTTAATGAGATATTTCAGGAGGTTTACTGGAAGGCAGTTGAAGAAAACGGCCTTGAACCCGTTGATTATCCCACAGTAGATGAAATTGAACAGATTGGGAGCGGCAAGGACCTGGTGTTTACTGCTAGCGTAGTTGTGAAGCCAGAGGTAGAACTTGGGCAGTATAAAGGAATAGAAGTGGAAAAAGTGGAGTATAATGTTACAGATAAAGATGTAGAAGATGCCTTAAAACGGATACAGGAAAGATACGCCAGATGGGTGGCTGTAGAGGATAGGGCTGTAAAGGAAGGCGACTTAGTCACCATAGATTATGAGGGCTTTGTAGATGGTCAACCTATAAAGAATGGAAGCGCGCAGAACTATGCCCTCGAGGTAGGCTCTAAGTCTTTTATTCCGGGCTTTGAGGAACAGCTGGTTGGCCTCAATGCGGGTGATGAAAAGGAGATAAAGGTCACTTTCCCAGAGGATTATGGAGTAGAAGAATTAAAGGGTAAAGAGGCCGTGTTCAAGATAAAGGTTCACGACATAAAGGAGAAAGAGTTGCCCGAGCTTGACGATGAGTTTGCCAAGGACGTGAGCGATTTTGAGACCATTGAGGAGTACAAGGTACATCTCAAAGAGGGACTTGAAAGGGAAGCTCAAAATCGGGCACGTGGACAAATGGAGGAGCAGCTTTTATCAAAGATAGTTGAAGGAGCCAAGGTTGATATCCCCGATGTTATGGTGGAGCGAGAAATTGATGCCATGTTGAACAGCTTTGAATTGGGGCTGTATTATCGAGGCCTAACCCTTGACCAGTATTTAGAGCTTACCGGCACATCTATGGAGGATTTGAGGGCACAATATAGGCAAGAGGCATATACTAGAGTGAAAACTGCTTTGGTGCTTGAGAAGATAGCTAAAACTGAAGATATCGAGGTTACCCAGGATGACCTGGATAAGGAGCTTGAGGAGCTTGCCAATCA
>JAMNZI010000142.1 GCA_023622385.1 Bacillota bacterium
CCACCTCAATGCTGGCCTTCTGCCCTATTTTCACCTTCGGTATATCCAGCTCATCCACCGCAACCACTACATTGAGCTGCGTAGGATCTATGATGGTAGCTATTGCCCTACCCTCTGGCCATCCTGCTGACCTGATGGACCCGTCATTTGGCTTGAACCTGCATCCACCACCTTTCCAGCCACCTCTGTTCCATCTTCCAACCTAACCAACACCTCTTCACCTTCGGTCAAAGAAAGGCCTTCCCGTGGCCTGATGGTAATTTTCATCTTGCCATCGGTGGAAATAATGGCCAAAGCGCCATATGTCCTGGTGGTGGTTCCCACATCTTCACCCACCCTCGCTTTAAGGGACTTAACTCGACCATCCGCAGGCGCCTTTATGTAGAAATCGCCAAGGTTGTTTTTCAGCCTGGACAGGGAAAGGTTCTGCTGCTTAAGGCTGCTTTCAATTTTTTCTATCTCTTGCCGCAGGCCGTCATCATCGATAACGGCTATCACATCCCCCTCCTTTACCCTGTCTCCCTCTTCGACCTCGAGCTTTTCCACCGTTCCGCTCATCAGCGCAGCCACCTCCCGGGATGCCGCTGCCACAACGGTTCCGCTTGCAGAAACGTTGAGCTCTATATCGCCAATTTGTGCCCTCGCCACCATATAATTGGCGTTTGCAGTGGCTTTTGGAGCCTTAAACCTGCGGTGAACGAAATAGCCGCCTGCAAGCAATGCAATCACCGTAATCATTGCTATAATCCTCTTTATCCATTTTTTGTTCATCCCGCATCCCTCCACCAATCGATATAGCTAAATTTGAATTGAATTTAAGCAATAAAAAATTACGGCGACTCCAACTGCAACTCGCTCCTGCAATGCGCAGCAGAGATGATGGTGCAATTGCCGTTTCCAGTATACCAATAGTTTTTGGTAAAATCATGAATAAATTTTGAAGTATTTATGAATAAAAAAAACGGGTTTTGATTAAAACCCGTTCTCCGCGATTACATCGCGATACCACAATGCGCTTTTTTTGGGAGTCCTCTTTAGAGTCTCATAATCCACATACACGATACCAAACCGCTTGCTGTAGCCAAAGGCCCATTCAAAGTTGTCCATAAACGACCAGACATAGTAGCCCTTCAGGTTCACCCCGTCCTGTATGGCTCTGTAGGCCGCTTCAAAATGGCTCTTCAAATACTCCAACCTATCCTGGTCATCCACCGTACCGTCCACTACCTTGTCGTCCTTAAAGGCGGCGCCGTTTTCGGTTATGTAGATAGTGGGAGCATTGTAGTCCCTGTGTACCCTCATGAGGAGGTCGTATAACCCCTGAGGATAAACCTCCCAGCCCATCTCGGTGTACTTACCCTCGGGACGTACGTGTTCTACCGAATCAAAACTATCTTTTTTCCCTTTCTTGACTACGGATCTGGTATAATAATTTATCCCAATGAAATCGATGGGGTTGTTCGCAATGAGCTCCATATCACCGGGATATATAACCGGCGCATTACATTTCTCCTGATAAAATGCCAGCATATCCTCGGGATAAGTGCCTTTGAAAACCGTGTCCAAAAACCAGCGGTTTTGGAACCCATCCAGGAACTGTACCGCTTGACCGTCCTCAGGAGTATCAGAAGCGGGATAAACGGGCGTCAGGTTAAGGGTAATCCCTATCTGGCCACCGTCATCATTCCCCGACTGGCGATAGGCCTGTACCGCCTTGGCATGGGACAGCAGCAGATGATGGCTAATCCTCACCGCAAGGGCAAGATCCGTGTAGCCGGGGGCATGTTGGCCAAACGCGTTGCCCAGAAATGCCACCACCCAGGGCTCGTTGTGGGTAATCCACTTCTTTACCCGATCCCCAAGAACGTCATACATCTTGAAGGCATACTCGGCAAAATAATCGGCTACATCCCGGTTGTCCCAGCCTCCCATATCCTGAAGTGCCTGCGGTAAATCCCAGTGATAAAGAGTTACAATGGGCTCTATGTCTGCCTTTAAAAGCTCATCCACAAGCGAGCTGTAAAAGTCCAAACCTTTTTGGTTAACCTGCCCCTTCCCCTGCGGATAAATCCTAGGCCAGGCTACAGAAAACCTGTATCCCTTGAGCCCTAATTCTTTCATCAGCTGAACGTCTTCTCTGTAACGGTTGTAATGGTCGCAGGCCACATCGCCGGTGTCTCCATTTAGCACCTTGCCGGGCGTATGGCTGAACCTATCCCATATCGATTCTCCGCGTCCATCCTGGTTCACAGCCCCTTCCACTTGATAGGAAGCGGTAGCCGAACCCCATATAAAGTCTTTGGGAAAAGTTATTTTACTCATACCTAATACCCCCTTAGATTTATGGTTTATACATAATTTCTATAATATAATAACATCATTTTTATCTTATACAACAGCTCTATATGCTCCTTCTCTGGTTCCTTCCAACCCCAAGAGGCTGCACGGAAGTACGGCGATAAAACAACCTGAACAGCCTGGACGACATATGGTTAAGCCTTTTAGCCAGTTCAAACCAACAATCAATGGCATCAAGATTGTGTCCGCTAAAAATAGCCAGATCGCCCTTTAAGCGTGCCCCTTCAGGATAGGCCTTCTTTAACCCTTTGACGACCTGCAGGCCTATACCCATGCTAAAAGCATAGGCAAAAAACCTTTCCCAATCAGCAGGAGACAGGCTATCGGGCTTATGGCTCAACTGTTTCAAGGCTTTCTTAAACTCAAGCCAGCTCTTATAGTGCTGCTTCCCAAAAGGCGTCTTTAGATAAATCTTAAAAGGGGTAACCCTCTTACTAAATCCCCAGCGTACAGCCTCCCTCAAAACCAGCTCCTTCCATATTATAAATCGGTTACTAAATTCCCTTTCAAACCCTCTAGCATAAGCCGCCTGTAATATTTCATCCGTTGAGACCTTTCTTCCGTTCCCGATATCCTTAAAAAACCAGTTAACCAGATACTCTTCATGAGGCTTCAACTCGCTGGAATCGAAATCTTTCAAAGAGAGGATATAGGATTTACCACCCGATACTCTGACGTCCAAATACCTTCTTATAGCCAGATCCATCAGCGTTGCCACCATATCCCCAGGCTTAATCCTCTTCCCGCGCAGCAATACGCTGAGCTCAGCAGGGGTATAATAATCAGCCGGCAAATCGACGGCGGGCGTCTCTCCCAGTTTATCGCTCTTTTGACCTATGGGCACCTCACCCCGTTGTGCCGTCACAACTTGGCCTTCTGCTTTATCATGCATCGGCGCTTTAACCTTCGTAAAAGTCCCGGTCGACTCTAATCCGCGCCTGCTCATCCAAATGCCCACGCATACGCCTATACCCACAATTCCCGCTGCTGCTCCCGCTATGGCAGCCAAGCGCAGCTTTTGTTCCTGCTCACTCTGGCGTTTCAAAAGCTCCATCTCTTCCGCCTTTGAGCGCTGCTCTTCCAAAATCCTTTCCAGAGCATCGTTATCAATTACCTTTCTACCCTGTGCCACACCGTCCTTTGGGAATACCAGCGTAACCTCCATAAACTCATTTAAACCCAGCCTTTTTGCCATTATGCTGGCTGTACCATCCTCTAAAACTTCACAACTGCCCTCTATAGCCCCGTACACAAAGGGTTTAATGCCATCGAGCTTTGTCCCTTGAGGCAATGCAATGCGCATGTCCATATTTTGCACATCCAAACCATAATCCTTTACAACGGGGTTCCAGTAAAGCACCGCCACATCCCGATACAAATACACCAGGTCATTGAGCCGGTATTTCAAAACAACTGTGTGCTCACCGCCGCCAGCTGGAAGATATATGAGGATATCCTGAACCTCTTCCGGGCTGGCCCCCGGCTTTGTGGTATAAACCTTGCTCGCATTCCGTTCAGGGTCATCCACAAATTCATAGGGTTCGAGTTCAGGTTGGGACTCAGATTGATCGCTATCTTCTGTATCGGCAGGGATCACCGTAAAAACCTCTAAATTCTCCATACTGGAGGAATGAGCGATGTCGATATGCCGAACCACAGGGCCTTCATGGCTGCGCGAAACGCTGTAAGTTATACGCTCCTCCACATCCATCGAACCATCCGGGTTTATCACCGCCGAAATGCGCCATTCCCGTGCAGAATATTTAGGTAGTGTATCAGCATATACTGTAAATGTTAAAAGGGCATAAACCATCAGCAGCACTACTAGCACAAACGAAATCCTTTTCACGATATACAACCCCCCGTCTATTTTCTATTGTAACATGAAAACCAAAGGGATTTCTACCTATAAAAACCTTAAAAATTTTTCCTGTAAACATATGGTAAAATAAAGCCAGAGTTTAGAAGGAAACAGGGGGTTACACAGGTGAAAAAGATTCGATTTTCCCATATATTGATATCAATCGCTCTCATTGTCACCGCCTTATTGGCGGTATTTGTGCTGTACCCATCCCCTCCTGAAAGGGCAGTCAAGCAATTCCTTGATCATCTATTGACTGGCGATAAAAGGTTCTATGCTTTGCTAGAGGGGCACGTAGACAAAGCCCATCCTTTTTTAAAGCTGGCCTTTGAACAAGGGCCCTTTAAAAATTTTAAAATAGCAGGTTCAAAACCCATAGAAAAAGATATTTTTCAAGTGAGGGCTTTGCTGTATCTGGAGCAGGGCTATATAAGCGTCCCCTTTACGGTAGCTCAAAGCAACGGCAGATGGCGCATACAGGATCTTCCCAGTGCAATCCATTTTCCAACCGCGATACCGGTGATAGAAGACGGATCAAGCGGGCGCTCAACGGAGGTCCTGCTGTATGTGGCCGAAGATCGCCTCCTGTGCACCAACCCTTTGCCTCCCGATAAAGTACAAAATTTAGTACCTTCGGAAATAATACTGGTGGAAAATCAGATTGTATACATAAATACCCTCAACCCCGTAAAGCTCTCAAAGGTTATGGCGGCATCCCGCCTGGAACGTTATATCGAAGATGCCCGCCTAGGCAGGATCCCAACCACAGGCGATATCCCAGTGTATTCCATCAAAGGCAGCTCTATCTCTTATAATGGTATAATGTCAGGCCTTATAGGCTGCACCGATTCAACGCTGTATTGCGATAACGATGGCGTCGGACGTACGATCATCATCCCTGACCGGCTCATGCCCAGGGACGGAATACGGGTGCTCATAAAAAACAAAGAGGACAATGGCGCGCTTCACGGCCAAGTCACCATCACCTGCAATGCAGATTTTACCGCTGAAACGTTGATACAGCCAGTCTCCCATACCTTCAAGGCAGGTGAGGTCATAACCTTGAAACCTGATGCCGAAGGCATAGCTCTGTATCTAAACGGCAGAAAGCTGGCCTCCTCGCCGAACAGATGGTACATACGCCCTATGGAAGGCGGCAGGCTCAGCATTATGAATAACAGCGGCATACCCTATCGGGGAACCCTGGAGGTGGCCCTAAGCGGCAACCATAACGATGGCCTTATCATAGTAAACGAGCTGAACCTGGAGGAATACCTGTACACCGTCGTCCCCAGCGAAATGCCCATAAAATTTGGCCTAGAGGCATTGAAAGTGCAAGCCATAGCCTCCAGATCCTATGCCATGCGATGCTTCAAATCCGAGGGCTATGCAGCATTTGGAGCCCACGTCGATGACAGCACAGCCAGCCAGGTGTATAACTCCATAGCAGAACAGCCCATAGCCGTGCAGGCGGTGGATGAAACCCGTGGGCTGGTAGGCTTTTTCGGCGATCATGTGGTTGATGCCCGCTTTTTCTCGACGTCCTGTGGATACACCGCCAACTTTCACGAAGTGTGGAGCGATAAGAGCGACAGATTTCCATCGCAGGAAGTACCGTATTTGATAGCAAAGCCCCAGTTTCCCAGCGACATCCCCGACCTTCACAACGAAGAAAACTTCAGGGCATTCATAGACCAGAAGGATTTAGATGGCTATGACCGCTTTTCGCCGTTCTTCCGCTGGAGCGTCACCATGAGCCGTCAAGAGCTACAAGCCAGCATTCAGCATAACCTGCCGCTGGTACAGCGCTCGCAGCCCGCATTTGTTCTCACAAGAAAGGGTGAAAGCGAATTTACGCAACAAGAGATACCGGAGGATATTGGAGAGCTTCAGAACCTGGTGGTAACCCGGCGTGGCCAGGGCGGAAATATGATGGAGCTTGAAATAACCACCACCCATGGAGTGTTTAAAGTCATAAAGGAGTACAATATACGAAAGGTGCTCCAGCCGGTCAACTACCTTGATGCAAAGCGACCAATAAAGCTATACTGCCATGATGGATCGGTTAGGAATAACTTCCCCATACTGCCCAGCGCTTTTGCCTACATAGACATACGCAGAAACTCCGAAGGGATAATCGAGGAGATAACCATATCAGGTGGCGGATATGGCCACGGCGTTGGCATGAGCCAGTACGGCGCCTATGGGCTGTCCCTGCTGGGCTATTCATTTGAACAGATATTTCAGCACTTCTATCCCGGTTGCCAGCTACGGAACATATACGAGGATTGATCTTGGTAAGCTTTAAGCCATTGATAACTCAGATATTTGCAGTCACAATGGCCGGACCATGGTGCTTAAGGCATTGACTAATGCCATTGGACATATCATAATTTAAGTATAGATGATATTAAGTATGAAAATAGATATATAATAGCCACAGAGGGTATTGGTTTCGATGATGAGGGCCAACATCAATATATCCATTCCCAAGGAAGTGGAAACGATATTGAACCGAATAATGGAGGAGGGTGGACAGGCCTACGTTGTGGGCGGTGCCCTTCGCGACGCCCTCCTGGGCAGGCCGGTAAACGACTGGGATGTGGCCACATCCTTTCACCCCGACGACATCGAGAGGATATTCTCGTTTGCCCGCACCATCCCCACCGGCAAAAAATACGGCACCGTAACGGTTATCATAAACGATATGCCCGTAGAGGTGACCACATTCAGGGGTGAGGGGCAGTATGACGACTTACGCCACCCATCCCAAGTAACCTTCCTGTCAGATATCATCGAAGACCTGTCAAGGCGGGACTTCACCATAAACGCCATGGCATACAATCCCTATCTGGCCGAGCCTTTGATAGACCCCTTCGGCGGGCTTACGGACTTATCGCAAAAGCTTATAAGGACGGTAGGCCAACCGGAACACCGCTTTGCCGAGGACCCGCTGCGCATAATGCGGGGGATCAGGTTTTGCGCCCAACTGGGCTTTAGGCTGGAGGAGAATACCTTTAAAGCAGCCTTGGCTCACCATCACCTGCTTTCCAAGGTATCCCCCGAGAGGATCCGGGATGAGCTCAACAAAATAATGATTGCTCCAGACCCG
>JAMNZI010000121.1 GCA_023622385.1 Bacillota bacterium
CTTCACCGGGTGTTCGAGTGGCACAAACATCTCCTGCCGCTGTACAAGCCCATGGCTGGTATGTTCAAATATCGTATAGCCCTGCCCATGGCGCACCGTATAAGGCTGCCTTTCCCGAACAGGGGATGCCGTTATGGTCCAAACTTCACCGGTTTCTTCATCTCTTAAATAGATGACCTCGCCGGGCGGATCAACTATTGGATCGTTGGACCAGGGCGTCAACTTGTTTTGACGGCTGTTCTTGCACCATGTATATCCACCCCCTGATTCGGTGACCAGGAAACCAAACTGGCTGTTGGATATGACATTGCTCCAGGGCATAGGTGTACACTTGCCATCTCCTAACCTGATGACGTATTCGCGGCCATCGTGAGTAAATCCTCCCAGCTCGTTGAAAAATATGAGCTCTTCATCTTTTTCATTCAATATCTCTTCTTCGTGAACCGGCAGCGCTGTTACATTTAACGCAGGCGGCAAAGCCTCTTTTGGCTGATAAAACTTGAGCTGTGAGGATATGCTGCCACCATCACCCGAAAGCACCAGCCGTGCAACAGCTTTTAACAGGTTTTTATCCTCCTCGGGCATAAAGACCCCTTGTATGATGTACACCCCTCCTGGCTTGTTCTGCAAATCCCGGGCATGGCTTATCATAACCAAATCCTGCATCCTCTCTTGCACAGGCTGCTCATAGCTGTTGCCATACTCGTTAAGCAGTACCAGATCCACATTTAAGCCCTTAAGACGCCAGTACTCATGGGCTGTTAAGATCTGCCTAACCAGTTCCATATGCTCTAGCTTGCTTACCTCAACCACCACGATTGGAATATCTCCCGAAATACCATATGCCCACAGGCCCGACTGCCCCTTTCGGTTTTTCTTTAAAAATTCCTCCTTATTCCTCTGTAAGGGAGTCGGGTAGAGTATGTGGGAGGCCATCTTCAAATACAGGTTGACCTGGCCCGAGGTTATATTGAGGTAGCGCATCTCAACCTGGCTATGGGTCCACGCCAGCTCAAAGGTGCGGGAAGCTGCAGAGCTATTTCTGTACTCCTTTGCAAGCGAAAGTGCAGCTTCACGGCTGTCGGCCACCGCTACCACAAAGGATATCTTCGCAGTCTTACCGGGCGGAATAGCTATTCTCTGCCTCAAACTCATAATGGGGTCTACCACCGCCCCCGCTGTATTGGACAACGGGTGTTCGGGCTCCATCACCTGAGGAAAGGACAGATCTCTTCCCCTGCCGATAAAACGAGCTCTGTCGGTTTCATATTGCGGCTGGCCTACAGCTTCGCCTTCTAGCACAAAGGTATGGACCAGCCACACGGGCTTGTGATGTGGTTTTCGCGGCCTTCTTCTGGCCAAGAGAGCATAATACTCGGGCACATACTCTGTTTCAATAAACAGGTTATTGAATGCACGGTGCGCCATATCGTCGGCAAGCGACGACAACACGGGCTCAAAATAGCTGGTAACTTCCACCACGCGTCCATGCTGGCTATGGTTGGTAAGGCTTATTCTCCTTATCTCAGCATTGTGCTCTGTGGATACTGCCACCTCCGTAAGGGTTTCGATGTTGCCATCCTTTCTTAAGAATACAGCGTGATCCGGTTCAAATACCACACGGTACTCATCAGGTATAGCCCTGGTGGGATTATAGGTAGCCGACCAAAACTCGTTTGAGTTTAAATTCTTTATGTAGAAAAACATGCCGTGCCCTTCTATGGTAAAGTCCTCGTCCCAGCGGTTAACCGCCATCCCATGCATCTGGCTGAAGCCGCTGCCGGCGGCGGTAATCATCACCGAATAGGCACCGTTGGATAGCAGATGCACCTCGGGTATCTCGGTGGTGTGTACCGAAAATCGCCTTCTGGGTCTGATCTCGTGATATTTTACCTTTTCCGCATCCACATCCAGAGGCTTCTCGCTGTGGTCTTTTAAGAATATCTCCTTTTCAGGTATGCGCTCCTGCAGCAGCAGTTCTGTCGCCCTCACCATGGGGGAGGCATGGAACCTCTCCTGCATGATATTGTCGTTTAAGAAGTTATTCAGGGCCAACAATGCCATACCCTGATGATGGGCCATAAAGCTCTTTACCACCATACTCCTCTTTTTTTGAGGTAGGCGTTCGGGAGTATAGTCAATGGCCTCATATAATCCGTAAGTGCCATCTACCCCCTCCGCCATAAGGGCTTCAATGTTTTTGATTGCCGCAACGGGGTTCACCGGCAGGGCCAAAATGGTGGCATAGGGGGCAATGACTATGTCGTTTATGAGCCCTCGCTTTAGCCCCAACTTGGGTACGCCAAAGGCTTTGTACTGATAGTTGAGATGCAGGTCAAAGGCATAAAAAGCCGATTCCGATATCCCCCAGGGTACATGGCGCTGTTCCCCATATTGAATCTGGGCTTCTACCGCTGCCGTATACGTCTCATCCAGTAGGGTATAATCGTAGTTTCTCATTATTAAAAGCGGCATCATATACTCAAACATGGTACCGCTCCACGAAAGCAATACTTTGTAATCCCCTACCATAGTTAGGGGTCTGCCCAAACGGAACCAATGTTTCTGCGGCACGTCGCCCTTTGCTATGGCCACAAAGCTTGCCTGCCTTGCCTCAGATGCCAGAAGGTCATAATAGCTCTTTATGAGCTTGCCCTTTTCCACATCGTAACCCACAGAGAACAGCTCTAAGTTAGAATCGTATACCACACGGAAGTTGGTGTTTCGGACCAGTTGATCGATTCTGCAGCTTAAGCGGTTGCAGCGCTGTGCCAAATCCTTCGCAGCAACATGGGACTTTGCCAGGGCCAGCTCAAAGTCTTTAAGCCAATTCATGAGCTTTTGAGCTTTTTCGTCCATATACCCCTCTTCGTATAGCGACTGCATGACCCCAGAGAGAATATCCAAAACAAGGGAATAGTTGTCCAACAGCCACTTCAGTGAAAATCCAGTATTGAGCTGCCCTGCCAAGTGGTTAAACTTTTTAGCAGTCTCAGCATATCCCCTTTGCTCATCCTTCAGCTCTTCAGGCGCGCTGCACAGCATTGACACCCACGGCACCAGAGAGTGCAGCTCCTTAAGATAAAGGTCCATGTATCTACCAATGCTGCTCTTCCCTTGTTTCATATCGTCCAGCAAGGCCTTCCAACGGGTAAGGGTAAGGCCCTCTCCCGCTAGCGCCTTGTCAAGCAGGTCATTCCCCTTATGCTGGTAGAGCACAAATGTATCCCTTAGCCCTTCCAGCATCTCTTTCCCCACAAGCGGCTTTTTTAAAAGGTCTTCAAGGCCCTGTTTGATGACGATCAGGTAACCTACCAGATTACCGCTATCAACCGACGATATGATACGGGGTTTAAGCGGCTCTAGCGTAATAGTATTGTACCAGTTATACAGATGGCCTTCAGCCTTTTCCATCCTCTCAATGGTAGAAATGGTACGTTCAAGCCTCTCGATGGTCTCCAACACGCCTATATAGCCTAGGTCGCGTGCCGCTAGGACTGACATGAGGTACAAGCCTATGTTGGTGGGCGATGTTCTGTGTGCCACGCCAACGGGCGGGTCCTCCTGATAATTGTCAGGCGGCAGCCAGTTATCCTCCGGACCAACGAAATCCTCAAAGAACCGCCATGTCTTTCTGGCAATGAGCCTCAGCTTCAAAATCTGCTCCTGCGAAAGATTGGGAACCTGCTTTTGTTTCGGGCGGCTTATACGATAGGCTATCCACGGGGACAAGCCCCACAGTACCGACAAAGCCGCAGCTCCAGCCCATAGCGCAGGATTGAAAAAGACAACCCAGATGAGGAAGAAAGCCGCAACCGCTGTCCCAGGCCACATCTTCCTCCAAAAGTCGGAAAGCTGCCCCTTAAAGCTTCGTTCGGCATCTGCTGCAGTTACCCATTCCAGCATATTCTTGTGGGTAAAAGCCACCCTTACAATGGTGCGCACTATGGCATCGGCCATGAGATAGGCTTGATGTGCCAGAAATACAAACGACAAAGCGATTTGCCATGTCAGGCTTCTGGCGCCAAACAGAGCATCGGCCAACTTTGTGGACGAACCACCCCCATCGCCCCCCAACAAAAAGTTGCCTACTACGTCCATCACCAGCGGGAAGGCCAGGGTTAGTACCCCAAGTCCTACCCACAACCATACCGGCCCCGGCAGAACCGTCATGCCCAACATCAGAACAAGAAATATGGCGACCGGTAACAAGCTGCGCCTCATATTATCCAGTATCTTCCACTTTGATATGGCATTGATGGGGTTTATGGCACTATTTCCCCTCGCGTCCTTTACGCGGGAAAGCAGCCATGGAATGAGCTGCCAGTCGCCGCGAACCCAGCGATGCAGCCTCATGGCATAAGATACATAATGGGACGGATAGCCGTCTATCAATTCTATATCGGTCACCAATCCAGCCCTCAAATAGCAGCCTTCCAGCAAATCATGGCTCAAAATGGTATTATCAGGGATGGCCTGGTCCAATACGCTGTAAAAGGCATCCAGGTCGTAAATTCCCTTACCCGTAAATATTCCCTCGCCAAAGAGGTCCTGGTACACATCCGAAACCGCAGTGGTATAGGGATCAATGCCGGTTTGCCCCGAAAATATTAAAGCAAAAAAGGAGCGGCTGGCGCTATCCACAGCCACCCCTATCCTGGGCTGGAGTAGCCCGTAGCCTTCTTCTACCCTAGGTATGAAAGGATTCAGCCGCGGGCGGTTCAGTGGATGCGCCATGGTGCCCACCAGGCGTTTTGCTGCATCCCTGGGTAGCTGGGTATCAGCGTCCAAGGTGATGATGTACTTGACGGATTTTAATGCCGAAATGTCTCCCACCTTTATGTAATAGCTGGTATCATCTCTCCCCTTTAAGAGACGATTAAGCTCGATAATAGCGCCTCTTTTGCGCTCCCAGCCCATCCAGGCCTTTTGGGCCGGATTCCACTGCCTTGAGCGATGGAAATAGAAAAATATGTCCTTTCGTTCATCGCTATAGCGGGCATTCAACTCTTCGATAGCTTTTATGGCCGTTTCAACTATCTTTTCGTCCTGGGGTTCTGTTGGATTGGGAGAATCTTTAAAATCGCCCACCAGAGCAAAATGAAGGTTTTTCTCGTGGTTGGCAAGGTAGAAGACCTCCATCTGCTCTACCAATTCCTTAACCCTCTTCTCGCTAGACAATAGGGTAGGAATTATCACCAGGGTGCGGTATTCCGGAGGTATACCATCCTTAAACTCCAATTTTGGCAGATGGCACGGCGGCAGCATTCTAGTGACAGCCCAGTGAACCATGCCGATGGATAGGCTAATGATTGGAATAGCAGCCACCAGTATAGCCGCCAGCAAACCCCAAAAGCTAGTTATGTCTCCATATCTAAATAGGATAAAACACAGCAGCGCCAACAACCCCACCGTAAGCAACGAGATTGAGCCGAAGTAAAAGCCGTAGGGTCTATCGGATACCCACTGCTTCAGCTTTTTAGCAACGCTTTTATTGATGTTGAGCCTTACCTCCAGCTGTTTCCTGCCTTTGCCAATAAGATAGTATCCCACATGCCTGTGGCGTGCTTCAGCATGGGGGTTGTTCCCAAATTCGCGGGCACAATCAACGGCAGCCTGCGCCACTTCCCACTCGCTGACATCGGCCTCTTTGGCCAGCTCCTCCACCTGACGGCGATAAAAACTCCTTGAGGCAAACTCCATCTCCCCATAAACTCCCTCAGGGTCCTGGCGCAGCGTCTGCTCCACTATGCTCAATTCCTCAAAAAGCTCTTCCCACTTAATACCTGCCAGGAATCGAAGAGTGGTAATGGCATTCCCTATTGATACCTTGTACGCCGCCTGCTGCTGATGCTCCTGTTGTATGATTTCC
The DNA here is from genome assembly GCA_023622385.1 of Bacillota bacterium. Classification (GTDB taxonomy): domain Bacteria; phylum Bacillota; class Clostridia; order Caldicoprobacterales; family Caldicoprobacteraceae; genus Caldicoprobacter. Next base: position 5,873 of record JAMNZI010000121.1, read on the forward strand.
TCTGCATTGGTACCTTGAAGCGCCAGCTTACCATCTATCCATCTGATGATGGGAGCGGCTTCACTGCCCTGCTCCCTTAAACGCTTGAGCAATCTTTCTGCATAAGCCGGAACCATGGTACCGATTTGGCTATCGTGTTCAGAAATGACCTGGTGTATATCTTCCTCGCTACTTTCCAAAGCTGCTAACAAACGTTCAGCCCACTTTTCGGCTTCCCTTTTTAAGTTTTGCGCTTCCACTATATGTACGGATATATCACAGATTTTCTTTATCAATGCGATACGTATCATTGTGGGGATTACCCAGAGTTCACGGCTGGTAAGAGGAGTAACCAGCTGGTATCCGCTGATAAATGCCTTTAGTTCCTCATCGTTCAAGCTGGAATCAGTATAAGAAAGCATCTCCTCTACCAGCGCATAGGCCCTTGGCAATCCCCTAAATTTTCCTGTTTCCAGTATAGGAAGTTCACGGTAATAGTCCTGGTTCAAGCTGTGTTTAATATCCTTTATATGTTCCTCAATCATGTAGAAATTGTCCAGCAGCCATTCGGCAGCAGGAACGATATATCCTTTATTCTTCACCACTTCGTTTGTAATCTTATAGGCCTTAAGCAATATCTCGATATCCTCATCAATTTTAGGAAATACATTACGGGACAACGTTGCCCCTTTTTTGACTTTATGGCCTTTGGCGATCTCTTTAGCGTGTTGTTTTATTTCTTCTAAATTTGGCATTCCAATTCCCCTTTGCATGTAAGTATTGCCGTTTTTTCTATAAATAATTATTGACGATTTTCTACAGCTGAATACATGCAAAGGTTGGAATCGAGAAATATTGCTACATCTCAAGCACCGCTTTTAAAGCCTGTCTGGTAGCCATGGCATTCAGAGCCTCGTTGGCCTCCGTCAGCTTAAACCTATGAGTGATCATCTTTCTGAAGGTCTCAGGATCTTCAAGTACCAGGTTGAGGGCCTGCCAAGTATGCCTGGTATCGCTGACCCATACCCCCTGAATTCTGATGTTCTTTCTTACAACATCATAATAGAAGTCGATCCGTTCCAGGCCAGCAGGCTGAGCAAAACCGGTTGAAAGGTAAGTGCCGCCGCTTCTCAAAAGTTTTATACCTTCCTCCACCACGCCTTGAGAGCCCACGGCTTCAACCACAACATCAGCTCCCCGTCCACCGGTTATATCCATGATAAACTCCCTTCTCTGCTCTATCGTAGTAGCATGGCGATCAAGGGTAATGGCACCCATCTCCCTACATATGTTGAGGCGTGAAGATGAGCCTCCTATCACAATCACTTTCGAAGCGCCAAGCTTCCTAGCAAAGGCCACCGCATATATTCCTAGCGGGCCCGGGCCCTGTACCACCACCGTATCGCCTACTGCATGCTCCACCATATCAAAGGCATGGGCAACAGTGGCACCCGAACAGGAAGCCGA
>JAMNZI010000080.1 GCA_023622385.1 Bacillota bacterium
GTAAGGGGCTTTGCTACTAAGGAACGAAAATCCTCTGCCATAGCTCGCTTAAATTGGATATTTCACGCCAGCATATAGTAGATCTGTTGTGACAGGCTTACATTTCTGGTATCCCATTTTCTCGGAGCAAAGTCTACAAACTCCAAATTGGATAGCCCTGAATCCCGAACGAACTTCAAGAATTTAGCATCATACCATGGAGGGGTCCAGGCTCCCGATCTGCATATGTGGACGGCAGCCACCTCTACGCCAGCAGGAATGCTCTCCCAGGCAATGTACTCCACGTTGAACGCATCATTGATTTCCTTAAAATCTTGAAACCTTTCAAGCGTATATGGACTGTATACGATATTTGCTTTTTCAATTATTCCATCTTTCAAAAGCTTGCCCAGCCAGTTGGCACAGTTCAATTCAAAGTTCAAAGAACGCAGGCCCCCATACCCCAAGTCGGCATGAGCATCAAATAGGTAAACGCTGGTACATCCGGTATCCCGCGCAACATTATAGGAAAGGGCGTGAGAGTCAGAAATATAAACTTTTACGCGGGGTTCAATTATGAACTTTTGCCTAATTTTCTCCCAAAAACCTTTTACCTCCTGAGACAGGCCGTATAAATCCTCAAGGTTCTTACCCTGCTTCTTAAGCATAAAATAGCGCTTGTACCATACATCAAGTATATTTTTTGAATTTTCCATGGACGAGTATCCCTTTGCCTTAGAACAGATAAAATAATCCCAATCGATGCTCAAAAGACACTTGCCCACTGACATCACTCCAATGGTGACCAATAGCAAATGCCTTTACTGTGTGTGGTCTGATATTAATAAGTTTTATCTGGCAGAATTGCTGGCTTTTTGAACACAAAATTATATCTATCTATAAAGATAACAATATTTTTCAGCAGAACCGCTCCAAAACCTTTCCATACTCAGAACAGAAATATAATAAGATATAAGGCTCTCTGCACCCTGATTTAGATTTACACCATCTTTTGTAATGCCATCATAGCACCCACCGGTCTCTGGATCTATAAGGCTAACCCCTTTAGAGTTATAACCCGTATACCAGCTATAACATTTTTTCGCCTTTTCAAGATAACCGTTTTCCCCCGTCACCTCGTATGCCTTAAGGCAAGCAAGCAGCATTTCACAAGCCTCTACGGGCTGTTCATCAAACTCGGCAGGCTTACCTTCTCTCCCAAACCAGCCATGACAGCCTATTGGCTTAAAATAACCATTGTTAAAGGTATGTTTTTCTAAAAAACTAAAGCTCTCCAATCCTACATCCTTAAAGCGTTTTTCTCCGGTCACCTTAAAAGCCACCAGCATAGCCCACGGCAATACAGCATTGCTATAAGTAAGCACGTCTTGAAACCATTTCCAGTCCCCCTTGCAGTGGTTGTAATAATCCTGCATGAGGGAATTAGCCAAACTTCTTATCATCTCTCTGATCCGTTCATCATCTAAAAAGCCCAATCCTATAATCGAGTAAGCTTTCCCTCTGGGATGGAGCAACTTATTACAATTGGGAAGCGCTTTGTCCAGGAGGTATTTTGCAACGCGGCGTATGTTTACCGGTACATATTCATTGGATATGGTAAACCCCAGCGCCCATAAACATCTCCCAAAACAGTCTTCAGAACCCCTTTCTTCAATAAACCGCCTGTCATAACCCATGAAATTCCTAAACCAGCCATCTTCATTCTGTGCATTGAGCAAAAAGCTCATATATCTGTAAAGAAGAGTTTCGTATCTCTTTACCGGTCGCCGTTCATAAAGGAGTACCGCCATTATCAGCGCCCTTGCATTGTCATCGGTGGTATAGCCCTTGGTAGGATCGGGTACCCCATACTTGGCATGCTGCAGCATTCCCGTATCGTCGGTCATACGGAAGACATGCTGCTCGTTCTTCATCTTAACCAAATGGTACAGCGTCATCCTATCAGCATATCCCCTCTCAACTGGGCTTCCTCAATGGTCTCTATAAATAGCTGAGCATATTGGTTAGCAATGTTCTTCCACATCATCATCCTACCAAGAGCCAGGGACTTTTTCTCCATCTCTCCCTTCGCTTCCGGATGTTCCAGTATATAGTTGATACATCTTGCCAGCGATTTGGCATCCGCAAACTCGGCCAGCATGCCCCTGCCATCTGCCAGCATTTCTCTAGCATACGGATATGGCGTAGAGACTATTACTTTGCCATAGCCAATTGCATAGGCCAGTGTACCGCTCACCGCCTGCTCTCTGCTAAGATATGGCGTCATATATATATCTGAAAGCTGTAAATACTCTATGATTTCATCCTTTGTGAGGTATTTATTTACAAATTGTACATTTTTCTCCACATTCAAACGTCTCACCAATTCCTCCAGCTTCTCCCTGTAGCTTTCGCCATATTCCTTCTTTACACACGGGTGCGTCTGTCCCAGTATGAGATACAGTACCTCTTCGTGCTTTTTAGCCACCTCCGCTATGGCTTCTATACCATATTCTAAACCCTTACCCGGGCTTATAAGGCCGAACGTGCTGATTACCTGTCTTCCTTTAAATCCATATTTCTCCTTAAGCTTTTCTCTTGGTTCCACAACCCTGTAAGGTACGCCGTGATGTATAACCTCGATCTTGCAGCCATCTATTCCATATACGCCCGTTAAAATCTTTACCGTATTGCTTGCCATAGTGACAACCTTTTGGCTCTTTTCCCCCAGGACCTTTATAATCTCCTTTTGTTTATCAGAAGGCTCTATAAGAATAGTATGAAAAGTAGTGATAAAAGGGATATGCAAATTGTCTATAAAATCTAAGACGTAATCCCCCCAATCGCCACCGAATATTCCGTATTCATGCTCGATGACCACAAGTTCTATATCGGTGTCGTTCAGCTCCTTGGCGGCTTTTATGTAGCTGTCTCTATCATGTTGCCAAACCTCCATAATGACCCTATCATCGTATCGATAATCCCCATTGCTTATGGCGATAACCTTAGGCGCATTTATAAGCTTTATCCCTTCCAGCTCATTTATCAGGTCCTGGGTAAATGTAGCTATTCCGCATTCTCTGGGCGGATAAGTGCTTAAAAAGGCGACATTTCTTGCTCTATTGAATACCACCCTCCATCACTCCTTTCTTAAAATTTGTAAATAAAAAGTCGTCATCTTTTCATTCAATAATTATCATGAATTTTTGGGAAACTATATCGCCATGGGACGGCTGTCTTCTTCTACGTACACCGTACTGTAGTAGTCACCTCCATGTCGTATCCTACAATTGGAAGCCACAATGGTATTAACCAGTCTAGCTCCATTTTCTACTACTACACCATCCCATATAATGCTTCCCACAATCTTTACTCCTTTGCCTATGTGCACATTGTCCCCTATGATGACATTGGAACCTATCGATGCATTTTCCTCAATCTTTACATTGGCGCCTATATATACCGGCTCATATATTTTCACCGAACTGTGGATGTCGGATCCTGGCCCTTTATATATCCCTTTACCCGAAAAACTTAGACCACTTATTCTATATTTGCCTGCCATTATGTCCATATGGGCCTGTAGATACTTCTCAGGCGTACCGATATCTATCCAGTAAGAGCATCCTTTATACACCGCAATCTTATAACCCTTTTCAATAAGTTGAGGAAATACTTCCCTTTCAACCGATACCACGCACCCTGCTGGGATCTCTTTTAACACCTTGGGCTCAAATATATATACGCCGGCATTTATGAAATTAGAAGTTATCTCATGAGGCTGCGGCTTTTCCTTAAACGAAATGGCGTAATTATTCTCGTCGTATTCTATCACTCCGTACATGGATGGATTATCCACCTGTGTCACGGCAATGGTAACATCAGCTGCCTTTTCCCTATGATATTTTATAAGCTCTTTTAAATCTATGTCGCTTATAATATCCGCATTAAATATCAGGAAGGTATCATCAAAGTACTTTTCCGCATTTTTTATCGCCCCACCGGTTCCAAGCGGTCTATCTTCTTTAACATGATGAATTTTCATCCCAAACCTTTCTCCATCGCCAAAATATCGTTGAATATATTGAGCCCCATAGCAAGTGCTCAACACAACTTCCTCTATGCCTACATTTTTCAAGTTGAGTATGTTTCTCTCAAGTAACGGTTTGCCCATGATAGGAATCATCGGTTTTGGAATTTTATTGGTCAAAGGTCTTAGCCTTGTCCCCCTCCCTCCGACAAGAAACAATGCCTTCATAAGTCGCATCCCTCCTTCAAAATTGTTGATTTAAAATCAAACAATTTCGAAGAAAGCAATACAACTTCGGAAAAATTATTTATAAAAATTTAAGCATCAAACTATTTTCATTGGACTTGAACGCCATGCATATCTGTAAAAAACTGTTTAATTGCCTAAATGCCTGTTTAATGATTTGTTTCGCGTAATAAGGCCAAATTTATCAGCACTCAATAATCATGAGTGCTAATAAATCTAAAATAAAATTTTAGTATCTTTACTCCCTATGTCAAAAGCAACCAAAGTGGATTATACGCAGTTTACCTTTATTATGTTAAATTATCTCGTTTTAGAAAAGGATTTTTTAAAATTAACCCTAAAAAAAGCCCATTTAGAACCTCACATGCTGATAGTAGTATCACGGTTCCAATACTTGCTGTATACATTCTTAAAAAAGACCTGCAGTTTTTCCCTATTTTTGTAGGTGATAAGAAGGGAATTCTCCAACCATAACAGCCGAAGATAGTAAGGAAAAGCCTTAAAAAATAAATAAAGCCCCAGCATCCACATGCCAAACACTACCATAAAGCCATCGGTTTCGGTAGGCGTATTTTCCCCTTTGTATACCATCCTTGCAATGACATAAAGGACGGCAAGAATGACCGCATAGACCAGAGAAACTTTAAACTGGGTAACGGCGCTCCATACCCCAAAGGTTACAGCTATCGCTTTGCCACCTCTTCCTCTGAGAAAGGGGGAAAAGGCATGACCCAAAATTGGAGCAAACGCAACCGTTGTTATAGATAAATCGCTGATCATCTCGCGCTCTATCAACAGCACAAGCGGGAAATAGCCTTTCATGAAGTCCAACAGCACTCCTAACGATCCTAGCTTAAACCCTGCCGCCAACCACAAATTAAATGCCCCAGGATTGCCATCACCCACCTTTGTTAAATCCTTCTTAGCTGCAAGGCCAAGCCAGTATGAAAACATGAGCGATCCGCACAAAAATTCCATGATAAAATAGAGTACAGTCATAGGCTCCTCCTGGTTTTAATTTCAATCTGCCTCCCCTTCCAATAAACACATCCCTTAAATGAAACCTGATATACGGAGTGAACCATTATCAATATGAAGAACGCCAGCGACAAAAAATGCATCACAGGTACAATTTTACCATAAGCTCCTGTGTATTTCAAAAAATATACAATCTGAATGGTGTACATGATATAACCCAACAAGAAAGGCCATATCCATGGGGGCTTTACTACCAATAGAAAAGGAAGCATAAATCCAGACAAAAAAATACCTATAAACCACAGCGCAATCAACGCTACGGTAGAACGGCTAAGATTGACCATTCCCAATACAGCGCTTTTGCTAAACCCCTCTATTTCGCTTTTTATGCCGTTGGGGTACATCCTAAAAGATACAAGGTCGTAACCTATGAAATTTTCCACGTTGATGCCAGCCTCCGAAAACCTCCTGCCGAGGGTCATATCATCCATGACCTCACATCTGATGCCATAGTGACCATTGATCTTTTCATAATCTTCTCTAGTCACCACAATACAGGAACCGTAAAGGCTTTTCACCGAACTCTTTCTTTCAAAAGGAGAGGTAAAAGCAAACACCCCTAGAAGATATGGTATAAGCGAAAGTTTTTCATAAAATTTTTCAGGCCTGTGGTATGGGACAACAGAAATAGCTCCACCACACTTTTCCCTCGTTTTAATGAGGGCTTGTAAAGCATGTGGAGCCAATCGCACATCGGCATCAAGGAATACTAGGATATCTCCGCTGGAATTTGAAAAACCATTCCAGACAGCCCAGTTTTTCCCCGTCCATCCCTCGGGAAGTTGAGTGTTTTGGATCAGCTTGACACCATATTGCCTAGCGATCTCACCCGTTCTATCCGAGGAAAAATCATCTACCACAATGATTTCATCCGGCTTGTAAGTTTGCTTTTTAAGGGATTCAAGCAAAAAAGGCAAATTTTTCTCTTCATTCCTGGCCGGAATTATAACCGAGACTTTGTAATTTCTTTTTAGAGGTTCATCGTTATTTATAAGGCAAACCTTAGCAAATAAAACAAAGCCCGAAATACATCCAATTATAAAAAGCATCAAAATATTCATACTTCCCAATCCCCTTGCTTATATAATTGGGTACTCGTATGATAAAAACAAATTCTCTCTTGCTCGCTTTTTTGTTAAAAAGCTGATAATTTTACTGGCCAACCTCGCATTTAAGCTCGAATCGCATTGAACCTTTCACAGCTAAAAGCTCAGGACTATTGCATTATTAAACCCCACAACCTACTACCTCGGCAGGCGCAATCCCCCTGGATTCTGGCGTTTAGCTGCTCGAGTACACTATAGCGATTTAGCCACCGAATAACTTGTGCTGGTTCCCACTCTCCCGTGCAATATTCTTACTCATGATTTCATGAAGTATGTCAATGGTAGTCTGTTATCATCGGCATTTCATTCCTGTGAACCACCATCCACCTATTATAGAGGTGATGGCTTGGTAAGAAGTTCGTCTATTTGACAGCATACAGATTTGCCACATATTATTTTCTCTCAATTCGTATTCATATTACGGAAAAATAGTATCTTCTTACCCCAAGCAGGATAAAATCACCAGTGATGCCTCTATTTAAATCATAGCAAATTTATTCTTGCATAGCAATATTTTTTACAAGAATTCTGCAGAAAGCCTCGTCTTTGTAGGGCGGGGATGAATGCAAGGTTGAAACTGAGAACCAAGGATGATATAATTAAATCAAATTTTGGAATTATTAAGGTTGGTTTAGAATGAATACCTACAAATCTACACGACATGCTAAATTCCTAATCAACTACCACTCCAAGGTATTCTCCAAGCGAACTTATTAATGTTATAAAGGGCGCTACTGGCAGGAAGATAGGACAAAAGTTTCCACAGTACAAACAAAGGGATTGTGTCTGGACAAGAGCATACTTTGTGGCAACTGCAGGTGATGTA
>JAMNZI010000061.1 GCA_023622385.1 Bacillota bacterium
GAAGGCCATTGTACGGTAAAAAGTCAGATTTACATAAAATACCGTAAGCGCTAGGCCATTGATGAACATGATGATCAAACTTTCCTTCCAATTCATCTTCCAGGCATCTTTAAAATCGCTAAAAAGCCATGCATGTTCATCCCTCGCCCAGTTTCTGAGCACATAAGTGACGCCCGCAGTAGCAGGACCGGCAAAAAGCAGGCAGGGAATAAGCACCAGGAAGTAAAACAGGTTTATGGGCTCCCCTGTCTGAGCAGTAACCTGCAGCTGAATATAAGTCCATATAAAAGCCGGAAGCCAGAAAATCGAATACAGCAGATTCAGCTTAATGAGGTTCCAGAACCGTATCTGTAAAACAGTAAAAAACAGCTTAATGGGCTTTTCCCTAAGGTTTTCATATTTTAAATCGGGCTTATTAGGGTTACCGTAATACATCCTTTCAAAGAAACCACCAAACATACCAACAATCCTTTCTATTTTTAATTTCATTCAGTCCAAAGCTTTCTATATTTTAATTCTAGCAACAAATTATTGCTTGTTCAACACAATATTTATCGCTGAAGCTTGTACATCATTATTGAACTTTTCTTAAGAGACATACGCTTCAATTTAGCGCATAACTCCAAATCCCTTTATTATGTCATGGTAGATCTGCAATCCGTACAGCAGTACCTCCTCATCGAAGTTGAATTTACTGCTGTGAAGCGGAGCAGTAAAGCCCTTACTTTCATTCCCGCAGCCAAGGAACATGTAAACACCAGGTACCCTCCGCTGGTAATATGAAAAGTCCTCTGCTATCATCAAAGGCTGCACATCCTGGAGCACATCCGGCGGCAAGAATTTTTTCAGCTGGCTTACCAGGTTTGCATCGTTATTTACCACAGGGTAGTACACATCTTCGCGATACTGTGCCTCTATCCGGTGTGAAAGCTCAAGACCTCTTAAAAGCCCCTGAATGTTTTCCTTTATGCGCTCATAAACCCCATCATCAAATGTACGTATAATACCCTCTATGATAGCCCTACCCGCAATTATGTTCCTCTTCTCTCCAGCATGAAGCTTTCCGATGGTCAACAGAGCTTTTTCATCCGGGGCAATCCATCTGCCCAAAAGCCCATAGACGGCATTTACAAAATGACAGCCCGCGAGCAGCGCATCAACGCCCCGATGGGACATGGCTCCATGAGCGCTTTTGCCGGCGATTTCTACCGTAAACTCGCAGGTCTGAGCCATTACAGGCCCTTCTTTAAGCCCTATCTTTCCCTGAGGAATATCGGGCAGCAGGTGAAAGCCGAAAATGGCATCCACCTTCGGACTTTCTAGTACCCCCTCTTTGATCATGAGCAGTGCTCCTCCGACCGTCTCCTCAGCCGGCTGAAAGATGAGGACGATGTTGCCATTCAGCTCCCCTTTGTGCAAGCCCAGCCATTCAGCAAGCCCCAGCAAAATCGCCATGTGCCCGTCATGCCCGCAGGCATGCATCTTCCCGCAGCTTAGCGAGGCGAACTCCACACCCGTCTCCTCCTGAAGGGGCAGAGCATCCATATCGGCCCTAAAAGCCAGGGTCATGCCCTCATCCTTGCCCTTCATGACGGCTTTTATTCCGGTCCCTGCCAATATCCTTATCTCATCAAACCCACAATTCTCTAGGCAGGATAAAATATAATCCCGGGTGGCATGCACCTCAAAGCCCAGCTCTGGGTGCATATGTAAATGTCGCCTGTGTTGGATCAGCCTTTCTTTGAGCTGATAAATCTCGGCAGCCATATGCATCCTCAATGCTCCTCCATCCAATAAAACCTCTAAATTTAAGATAATCCCTCTCCATCCTTACGATGAAGAGGGATTGCCTATTATATAGGAATAGTTTTAATGTAGCCTTTTAGCCCTGCTTGCGGGCCATCTTTAGTATGTTGAGCACGTCCTCCCTACCCAGCTTCTTGAAATTGCCTATCTGCTTTGTGCCCTTGTTGGTACATTTATCAGCCATTTCCTCCAGCCTGTCATCGGGTATACCTAGCTCTTCCAGCGTCACCGGCAAGCCAATCCTCTTGAAAAACTGGGTAAGCCGGTATATTCCTTCCAGAGCCGTCCTTTCAGGGTTTGCAAAGTCCATCTCTACGTCCCAAACCCTGGTGGCAAACTGCACAAACCGGTCCACGTTCTCCTTGTAGACGTACTTCATCCAAGCAGGAAATACCACGGCCAATCCAGCTCCATGGGGCACATCATATATCCCGCTCAGCTCATGTTCTATGGCATGGGACGCCCAGTCGCCAATCCTGCCGGTGCTCAAAAGATCATTATGAGCAATGGTGCTTGCCCACATTATTTCAGCTCTGGCCTCATAATTCTCGGGTTCCTCCAGCACAATGGGCACGTTTCTGATCATGGTCTTCAGGGTGGCTTCACATAGCCTATCGGTGAAATCCACATCCTTTTGATGGGTAAAATACCGCTCCATCACATGGGCCATGATGTCGGCAGCACCGCAAGCCGTCTGATAGGGCGGAAGCGTAAAGGTGACTTCAGGATTCATTATGGCAAACTTTGGCCGTATTATCTCAACGTTCAATCCCCGCTTGTACCATCCATCCTCATTGGTAATTACCGAGCTTTTGCTGGCCTCGCTACCGGCCGCCGGAATGGTAAGTACTACACCAACCGAAAGCGCTTTTTGCGGGACGGCCTTACCGCTGTAAAAATCCCATACGTCGCCTTCATAGGGCACGCCAACGGCAATGGCTTTAGCCGAATCGATGACGCTGCCACCCCCCACTGCCAGGATGAAGTCGATGTTGTGCTTCCTGCAAAGCTCAATGCCTTGCTTCACAAGGCTGAGGCGTGGATTGGGCTGCACTCCACCCAGCTCAATGAATTCCACACCTGCATCTTTGAGGGATTTTACCACCCTATCATAGAGCCCTATGCGCTTAATAGTACCCCCGCCATAATGCAACAGCACCTTCTTGCTGTAAACCTTAGTCTCTTCTCCCACCTGACTTTCTACTCCCCTACCAAATATGATCTTCGTAGGGCTTAAGAATGTAAAGTTTTCCATAATCCGCTTCCTCCCATTGTTGATTTTAATAAATAGTATGACTTCTTATCGATGTGAGCAATACATATAAAAAGTAGGACGTTTAAGCTATGCCTCTCTTTACCGTGATCCATACTACTATGTTTTCAAATTTATCCTAACACATATATATGGAAAAATCAAGAATGATGGGATAGCCAGGGCCGAAAACGGCAAAAAACGTTTGACATTAATGGCCTTAAATGATATGATTTTAAAAAACGAATATGTGCGAGGCAGTTTAGAGGTGCACCTTTCAAGAGTAAGCAGCTGGAGAAGGCGGGGTTCGATTAAGGCTGCCCAAAGGGGAAGGTGCCGAAGGATGTGGTATGTCCCCGTCATCCACCTCCTGGGCCCTGGGTTAAGAGCCCTGGGACTGTCATCATTGGTTGCCAATGATGGAGCGCTAACTGCTTTCGAATCGCAAGCGTTTTGCAGGGTTTAACTCATCTGCAAAAGCGTTATAATTGTGATACGAAAGCGGCTGGTCATCCATCAGCCGCTTTATTCGTGACCATCGATATAACTTTAATGAGACACCATAACCTGGAACGACATATGATGATAGTGGAGTAAACTCTGCAAGATGAAACGATAAAATTATGCGGCTAATAAAATGTGAGGAGGAGAAAACCATGAAAAAATACAACCTAGCCATTGTCGGAGCAACCGGGATGGTAGGGCGCAAGTTTTTAGAGGTCTTAGAGGAAAAGCAGTTCCCGATAGCCAATTGTTATCTATTTGCATCAAAACGCTCGGCAGGAACAAAAATAAAGTTCATGGGAGAAGAGCATGTGGTACAGGAGCTGACTGAGACCAGCTTTGACGGCAAAGACATCGATATAGCACTGTTTTCGGCAGGCGCAACCGTCAGCAAAAAATTTGCTCCGATAGCTGCATCCAAAGGTGCCGTGGTCATCGACAATAGCAGCGCCTGGAGAATGGAGGAGGATGTACCGCTGGTGGTGCCCGAAGTCAACCCACAGGATATACTCAAGCACAAAGGGATAATTGCCAACCCCAACTGTTCCACCATCCAGGCAGTAGTGGCGCTTAAGCCCCTGCACGACCACTACAAAATAAAGAGGATCGTTTATTCCACATACCAGGCAGTATCAGGAGCAGGCATGGGAGGCTATCTGGATTTGCAAAACGGAATACGCGGAGAAAAAACGCTACAGAAATTCCCTCATCCCATATTTGCCAACTGTATACCCCATATAGACGTATTTCTGGATAACGGCTACACCAAGGAAGAGATGAAGATGATCAATGAGACCAAAAAGATCATGGGGGATTACAGCCTGAGGATCACCGCCACGACTGTACGCGTACCGGTGTTTTACGGCCATAGCGAGTCCATAAACGTAGAGTTTGAAAAGGATTTTGACTTGAACGAGCTCAAGGAAATTCTTGCCAAGGCACCGGGCGTTGTAGTGCTTGATGATCCCCAGAACAACGTTTACCCAATGCCCATCCACGCGGAAAACAAGGATGAAGTGTTTGTAGGGCGCATAAGAAGGGACGAAAGCGTAAAAAGCGGGGTAAACTTATGGGTAGTAGCAGATAATATACGAAAGGGCGCAGCTACCAACACCGTGCAAATAGCGCAAAAGCTTATCGAATATTGGGAAAGCGGTCAGCTTTCTCGATAAAACTGATTGTCAGGTAAAATTATAAATATCGGGGAGTGATTAATAGTGAGCATATTCACCGGGTCGTGCGTTGCCTTGGTTACCCCCTTTACGGATGACGGCGTCAACTTTGAATCCTTAGCCAACCTCATAGAGTTTCAAATTGATGGAGGCACCGATGCCATACTGGTGTGCGGGACCACCGGTGAACCGCCCACCATGACCAGGGATGAGAAATATTCTGTCATAGGTTTTACCGTTGAAAAGGTGGCAAAAAGGGTTCCGGTCATCGCCGGGACGGGCGGTTACAACACTGCCAGCGTAATTGAGGATTCAAAAGAAGCGGAAAGGTTGGGTGCCGATGCGCTGCTCATTGTAACTCCCTATTATAACAAGACGACACAAAAGGGCCTCATACAGCACTACGCGGCCATAGCCAACGCGGTACACATCCCCATCATAATATATAACGTGCCTGGCAGAACAGGCCTCAACGTACTTCCCTCCACATTAAAGGAGCTTTCCAGGATAGATAACATAGTGGGCATAAAGGAAGCCAGCGGTAACATAGCCCAAGTAACCGAAATGGCCAGGCTGTGCGGCGACAGAATGGACATATACTCAGGGGATGACAACATCGTGGTCCCCATACTGGCGTTGGGAGGAAAAGGGGTCATATCGGTAGTAGCCAATATCGCTCCACGGGATACCCATGAAATGGTGGTAAAATTCCTAAACGGGGATATTGAAGGAAGTCGGGAGCTTCAATTTAAACTGAATCCTCTAATCGAAGCCCTGTTTTTAGAGGTCAACCCCATACCGGTAAAGACAGCTTTGAACCTCATGGGGATGAATGCCGGTAAGCTCAGGCTGCCTTTGACCGACATGTCGGAACAAAACCTGGAAATACTGAAAAAGAGAATGCTGGAATACGGACTTAAAATAAAACAATAATTTCAAGCACGGTAGATTTTATCATAAGCAGCCAGCTATTTACATGAATTCCATCAATGTTGGTAGCAGCTTATCGTTTTTTCAACTGTTAATTTTGCTGTATAACCAACATGGTTTGCCAAATATTTTAAAACCTACCCAAAAGCAAATCTAACTTAAGAAATGGAGTGAAAACATGCCAACGATAAGAATCATCATTCACGGTTGCAATGGGAAAATGGGGCAGGCGGTTGCATCGGCTGCAGCCGCCCATCCTGACATAGAGGTGGTAGCTGGCATAGATAAATTACCCGAAAGCAAACAAAATCCATTCCCCACCTATGGTTCTTTGGACCAGTGCACCAAGCAAGCCGATGTAATCGTGGATTTTTCCAATCCCGCCGCTCTTCCCGATCTGCTGGCCTTTGCAATAGAGCGCAGAATAGCCCTGGTCATTGCAACTACTGGCTTTTCCCGGGATGATATAAAGCTTATGGAGCAGGCTTCACAGACCATCCCAATTTTTAGGTCGGCCAATATGTCTTTGGGAGTAAACGTCATGCTGGAGCTGGTACAAAAGGCGGCAGCTACCCTAGGCAATGAATTCGACATTGAGGTCATCGAAAAGCATCACAATCAAAAAGTCGATGCGCCCAGCGGCACGGCATATGCCCTGGCCGACGCTATAAATGAGGTATTGCTCAATTCAAAAGATTACATTTATGGAAGGCACTCCAAAAATCAAAGGCGTTCAAAGTCAGAAATAGGGATACACGCTGTCAGAGGGGGCACCATACCAGGCCAGCATACAGTGATGTTTGCCGGAAGCGACGAAGTATTGGAGATTACCCATACCGCCTATTCCAGGCAGATATTTGCGTTGGGGGCACTGCGCGCCTGCAAGTACATAGCAAAAAAACCTCCCGGACTGTATGGAATGAAGGATATGCTAAATGAGCAGGCCGCTGTGACAAACATCTATTCCGATAATCAACAAACTCTAATGACGATAAATAATATACCCGATAGCACAGTAGCCATCGCTCAAATATTTGAAAGCATCGCACAGCAAAATATAAACATAGATTTAATTAGCCAGACAACGCCAGTCAATGGTCTGCTTAACATATCCTTTACGCTTCCCAGCAAAGACCTGGAAAAGGCAATAAAGGTGGTAAATGACCTACATGCTTCACTCCCCACCATAAGCCTTAACACGTATGAGGATATAGTGAAGCTATCGGTTGAAGGGCCGGGGATGGCACAGCAACCAGGCATAGCCGCCAAGGTATTCAGCATCATGGCCCAACAAAATATAAGGATCATGGCCATAACCACTTCTGAAACCAAAATATCTTATATCATCCATCCATTGGATGAAAGGAAGGCCCTCGAAGCCCTTATGGAAGCGTTTGAGCTGTGAAATGATGTTGGGGGTTCGGGAACCAGAGTTTCCGGACCCCCTTATTTACACTATATACGCCCTTCGAACATAATCTGTAGCTATCCCGGTATCAATGCGCAGCTTTTGTAGCGCA
>JAMNZI010000075.1 GCA_023622385.1 Bacillota bacterium
CAGGATTAAGGCCATTCAGGAGCTGAAGGATAAATATTCTTTGGAGGAACTGGCAAAGATTTTATCTCCAGAAGTATCCGAGAGGATCTTTACGGTGGATGACCTGCAGATTATCGAGGAGATTGAAAAGGGGATTATACCTTGCTTTTGTAATGTCCTTGGGAAAAACAGCTTTTCATACATTGAGGTGCTGGTCCTTATTGCCATTTCCCAGTGCAAGAGGGATTTTGGGTTGCAGCTTAAGGATGTGGAGGAGCTCTGCGCGGGTGTAAAGGAGCATTTAAAGGACATTAAACAGACCGATTTCATGTTCGTGCTGCTGGATAAAAACGGGGAATACTTCGTTACCATTCATGCCGAACAGGCACAGGTATTTTTTGATGGCAGGTGGAAGATGCTGTGCCAGATCCGGCTCAACGATATCTCTTCTATCATGAAAGTCAAATATCGCAAGAGCTTCAACTTTAGGCTTGATGAGGAGGAGAAGGATGTCCCTTTTGAGCTTACCTCAGAAAAGGTGGTGCTGACGTGAGGAGAAATTTGATTGTTATGGGTGAAAGGTGTATAGAAGGGAATTATGGCCGTGTTATGGCAGCCGGAGCGCTTCATATAGATAATAGCGATATTAGGGCATTGTATCTTGCAGGGGAAACCAGCATCCATCGTTCTGCGGTTCACAAGTTCTTTGGCTCTGGACAGGTTAACGCCGATTGCGTCAGCTTTGGCAATATAAAGGTTGCCGGTCAGGTAAATTTACAGGGAATTTGCAAAGGGGATACTTTAATTGTAACGGGGGATTTGTCGGCCGAATTTCTGGAATGCAGGATATTAAGGAGCAGCCCGGCGGGGTCAAAGGGAAAAAGTGGCCATTTTAAATGGTGGGGCACGTTAAAGGCCGAGACATTTGAAAATTTGTATGCCCTTGACCTTTCATCCTGCGATTATGAGTTTAAGAACATAATCTCTTCAGCTTTTTTGAGTTATAATGGCGAAATTGCGTGTAATAATTTTTACAGCTTTGGAGGCCTTTGCTGTGAAGGCATCAATGCCGAAAATATTACCGTAATCATAAATGACGATATATCCCTTCAAAGCGTTGCGGGGAGCAACATACGCATTTCTAAGGCCTTTCAAGCTGATAGGCTGTTTAAATCCATACCTAAATCATTCAAATATAAAAATTTCACCTCAGACTGCGGCATTGTTTACATTCCAAGCATTGAAGGGGATGCCATAAGCATCGAATATACGAGGTCGGATGTGGTTTCGGGCGTTGATGTGGTAATCGGCGATTTATGCATAATAGACAGGGTGGAGTATACTAGCAGCATTGTCATTTCGGAAAAAGCGGTGGTGAATGAGGTGGTAAGGTTATGAAAAATGAAAAGGTGGAGGGCATCGGTTCTGTTTACGGCGGCGAGTATGATACCATTTCGTTTGAAGGTATAGGCAAACTAAAGGGAGATGTTACCGCCAAAAAGGTAATGGTGGATGGAATTTTTAAAGGCAAAGGCAAAATAACTGCCGACGAAATGGGAATAGACGGAATTGCAAGGATATTTCGCGATATCAAAGCTAAAAGCGTAAAAATAGAGGGCATACTCAAGTTGCGCCGCGCCTCTTTGAACGCTGACAGGGTCATATGCGAGGGCATTATGGTGGCAAATCGCGAGGTATCTGCGGATGAGATCTACGTTGACGGCATATGCTCCGTTTCAAGGATGTATGGCGACAACGTTATATTGAAGAACAATCACGATAGGATCAAAGCTTCCGGAAACTTCCTGCCTATAAGATTAAAACCGTTTATCAAGCTGTATTTTGGGCGGAAGGTAAGCCTTGATTACTCATTGGTTGATGTTTTGGAATGCACCAATTTGGAGGCCGAGGGGATTAAGGCCAAGGTCATCAGAGCAAATAATGTAAAGCTCAAAAATCACTGTATAGTCGATAAGCTGTTTTGCGACGGCGAAATCTTCATAGATGATACATGCCGTGTGAGCGAAATTATTTCCAAAGATCAGTCAATAACGGTTAATAAGGAGATGAACGATATGGCAAATATGACCCTCGTAAAGATATTGGATCTGTATAAAGATGGAAAGATAAATGCCGATGAAGCCGAAAAGATGATAGATTCTATAAAGGCTAATACGGGGATGGGCTATACTTCATGCTATGATCCTGCTGGCCTCCCGTGGGAGGATGATGGAAAGCTTCGCATAGTGGCCTATATAGGCAGCAGGTTGCTCAAAAAAGGTGAGCCTGGAGCCACCAATATAGAAGTAAAATATGATGGTGAGGCTTTAAATGTAGAATGTTGCGGCAATTTAACCTGTGGAGATGTGAATGGTAACGTTAGTGCAGGGGGAAGCGTTACCTGCGGGGATATCGAAGGCAATGTATCCTCGGGAGGCGAAATTTACTGTAAAAATATATGTGGAAGGGTAGTGGCTGGCGGCGGTGTGCATATAGGGAAATAGAGGGCAGGCAAAAGCTTCAATACACGAATATCTATAGCTGTCCGGCGGTTCAAGCGGTGAGGTAACTTAAATATCTTTTAAAGCATGCTGGGGATATGATTTTAAAGGAAAAGGAGAATGGGGGAAGTGTTCAAAGGCAAATCAAAAACCGATAAGCAAAGCAAACCTCAGTATACCACCTTACAAAACGTGGTTTATATAATAAAAGGGGCGTGGCGATACGACAAGCTGGTCTTTTTGTACTTTGGGCTGTATACGGTGTTGTCTGCCATTTCTCCCTTCATAGCCATAATCTTTCCCAGGTTTATACTACAAGAGCTTTTGGGGACCAAACGTCCCGAAGTGTTGCTGCTCTTGCTGCTGGGCTTTTTCTGCTCGTCCTCCATTGCCGGATTTTTAACCGCCTATCTCAGGGGCGTATATTTTCCTCACATGATTAAGATAAGGTTTGAGTATATACGCCTGCACCAGGAGAAATGCATGACCACCGATTTTCAAAATACCGAAAATCCTGAGTTTTTAAATGACATGCAGACCGCCTTTCGATGCTTAGAAAATAATTCCAGGGGCGTAGAAGGCCTGCTGCATAGCTTATTCAGGTTTGCAGGCAACCTATTGGCGCTTTTTGGGTATATTGCCATTGTGGCCACGTTGAATGTCTTCGTGCTTTTGTACTTGGTTGCAAATGTCATCATATCATATTACCTCACCTTTTCAGCTAGAAAGTTCGAGCACAGTAAAAAGGATGAAATATCAGAAAATGATAGGCGTTCAAACTATCTGTACAATATCATGTATGATTTTGCTTATGGGAAAGAATTGCGGATATTGGGGATTCGCAATTGGATTGCCAGGCTCTTTAAACTTTATAAAGAGAAGCGGCTCAAAATCCATAGAGAGATTAAATTTAAATATTTCAAGGTAGGAGTGGTGGATGTATTGCTGTTGCTCATCCGTGAAGGTATCATTTATGCATATCTGATTTACCTGGTGATGGAAGGGAGGCTGTCGATTCCCGATTTCACCATGTATTTTGTCACCATAGCCCAGTTCGCTAACTGGTTTACCACCGTTATCAATGACCTTGCCTATATGCGGGCACAGAATTTGGAGATCTGCGATTACAGAAGCTTCATCGAAAGGCCGGATATTATGGACAGCGAGGATACAATTCCCATACCCGATGGGCCCTATGAAATCGAGTTTAGAAACGTTTCCTTCAAATACCCGGGCAGCAATACCTACATCTTTAAGGATTTAAATATAAAGATACCGGCGGGGCAGAAGCTGGCTATCGTAGGCCATAACGGAGCTGGGAAGACCACCTTTGTTAAGCTTTTGTGCAGGCTGTATGATGTCACTGAGGGAGAGATATTGCTGAATGGCATCAATATCAAGCGGTTTAATAAAGAGGAGTATTATAAGTTGTTTTCCACCGTTTTTCAGGAGATTAAGCCCCTTGCTTTTTCGATAGCTGAAAATGTAGCGGTGCGAGAAAAAGAATACATCGATTACGATAGGGTAAGGAATGCCCTCAAGCAGGCCGGGATTTGGGATAGAGTCTGCCGGCTTAAGAACGGCGTTCATACGAGCATGCTGAAAATACTTGACGACGAGGGGATTGAGTTTTCGGGGGGAGAAAATCAAAAAATCGCCATAGCCAGAGCGCTGTATAAGGATGGGGCCATTATGATCCTTGATGAGCCAACGTCGGCTTTGGATGCTCTTGCAGAGTACAACGTATATGTGAGCTTTAACAATATGGTTAAAAACAAAACTGCTATTTATATTTCCCATCGTTTGGCATCAACCCATTTTTGCGATGTAATTGCCATGTTTGAAAATGGTAGGATTGCCGAGTACGGTTCCCATGAGGAGTTAATGGCGCTTAACGGTAAGTATGCCGATATGTTCGCCGTACAGGCCAAATACTACAGAGAGGATGTGGCGATATGAAAGATTCCGATTCCGGTTTAAAAAGGGATTTACAGGTTGCATGGCGCTTTTTAAGCCTGACCAATTCCATATCCAAAATTTACATTCCACTTGTAGCGATATCGGCTATCTTTAAAGCGGTTGCTCCTTTTGTAAATATCGTAATGCCAAAGTTTATATTAAATGAGCTAATGGGTCCCCAAAGGGTTGAAAGGTTTGTCGTGCTGGTGGGCATTGTGGTTGTTGGCAACGGCATATTCAATCTTATAAACCGGTTTTTTGATACCAGGCTGGATATCGCCAACGTGGCTCTTAACAATGGTTTTGAATTGCATTTAGGCGAGCACATAATGAACATGGATTTCGAAAAATTGGAAGATCCCCAGGTGCTGGACCAGAAGGAAAAGGCCCTCTATCCTATCAACACTCAGGGGGCCATATGGGGAATGATGACCAGCATAACCAAGCTATTTCAGATATCCATTTCGATTGCGGGACTTGTGGCCATTGTTTCAACCTTAAATGCGTTTTTGCTGGCTATCATATTGGCTATTGTGATAGTTAATTCTTTCATATTTAAAAGATCACAAGCCGCGGTGTTCAAGTTTCATCAGAAGCTGACGCCGTTAAACCGTAAGTTTCAATATTATTATAGTTTGACCAGTGATTTTTCTATGGCCAAGGACGTTAGAATTTACAATATGGTGCCCTATATTTTCAGCAAGATATACGATTTTACTCAGAAGAACTTTGAAGGTTTTAGTAAGATGTTCGGGGTGATCGGGAAATATGAGGGCCTGTCCAATATAAACCTCCAAATACAGATGATACTGGTGTACGCATACATGGTATGGCAGGTGTTTAAAAATGCCATAACCGTGGGCGATTTTACCATGTACATTTCAGCGGCAACCAGCTTTTCGACCAACGTATCTGCCTTTTTGACTCAGTTTATTGAATTTAGGCAGATGTGCAAGTATCTGGACCTATATGTACAGTTTGAAAGCATACCCTCAAAGGCCAAAACCGGCACCAGGGGCATTGAAGACATTAAAGATATTACTATTGAATTCAAGAATGTATGGTTTAAATATCCTCGTAGCAATGACTACGCATTGAAGGATGTTTCTATAAAGATAAGAAACGGTGAAAAACTGTCAATCGTGGGGCAGAATGGGGCGGGAAAAACCACGTTTATCAAGCTGCTGTGCAGGCTATATGAACCCGAAAGAGGAGAGATTTTGCTGAACGGGATCAATATCCAAGAATTTGATTATGATGAATATATGAAGCTTTTATCGGTCGTTTTTCAGGATTACAAGCTGTTTTCGTTTACCATTAAGGAAATTTTGTGTTTTGACAAGCCTGTGGATGAGAAGGCACTTGTGGAAGCGCTGAAAAAAGCGGGGATTTATGATAAAATCCAGAGCTTGGAAAAGGGAGTCGATACTTCTCTGTATAAGAATTTTGATAAAGACGGCGTAGAGCTCTCAGGTGGTGAGATGCAAAAGCTGGCCATCGCAAGGGCGCTCTATAAAAATTCTCCAATAGTAATACTGGATGAGCCTACAGCGGCTCTGGACCCTTATGCCGAATTTGAAATTTATTCCAAATTCAACGAGCTGGTAAAAGATAAAACCGCAATTTATATATCGCACCGTTTATCCAGCTGTAGGTTCTGCGATAAAATTGCCGTTTTTGACAACGGAAGATTGGTAGAATACGGGACTCACGCTGAGCTGGAAAAAGCAGGAGGTAAATATTCCGAAATGTGGAAAGCCCAGGCGCAATATTACGTATAGACCGTATGCGTGATTTCGGAGCAAAGTAGGTTGGGGCTTGTACAAAACGCTTTTTAGCAATCTGATCGATAAAACGAGAGGCTACCATCTCCATTAATGGTGTGGTAGCCCTTTTAATGGTTTTCACTCCAGGATTTACGTTTCCCCTTCCAAGGGGTTGGTGTTTACTTTTCCTTTTTTATATGATATCATAATAATTGTAAAAAATATACAAATTGGTATGGGTTGCAGTTATTAGTATAAATTTAAGGGGGATAAAATGTGAATTTAAGGGCTCAATTGAATAAGTTGGCTAGGTGGACGGGGATTGTAGGGTGGATTTCCATAATAGGGGGTGCAATTTCTGCTGTAGCAGGTTTATTTGCTTATGTAGTGGGAGCGATCCCCGGCATAATGACGGTGATTTTGGGAATAAAATTGATCAATGTAAGAAAACACGCGCTCAATATTTCACTGAGTGTCGAAGAAAATGCTGATCCAAATATGAACAACATGGTAAGGGAATTGGCACTGTATTTTAAAATACAGGGGATTTTGGAGATAATAGGAATAGCTGTGGGTATACTTGCTTTGTTAGTTGTACTCATAGCGGTTTTGACAGCAGGTATGTCAATCATGGATTATATGGATTTTAATTTATAAATCCGGTTATACCTTTTCTTCGTGATTGCTATGCCATCATCGATAACTTCAAAATAGATATTGCATATGATTCAACATGCAGCAATTCATCCTGTGTGGCGATAAATCTTCTATGTCCCATCTTTGTAATTTCATTATCAATTATTACAAATTTATCTTTTTAGACGCTTTTCATGTTGTTAATTAATTTATCAATGTACTGTGCGTTCACTTTATTGACTATTAGGATTATGCTAAAATATTTTTTAGATGGTATGATTGTATTGCTTCAACATAATTCGATAGTTTGTTGATTTTTTATA
>JAMNZI010000010.1 GCA_023622385.1 Bacillota bacterium
TTCAGAAGTCCGGCAAGATAGGTATTAAGCTGCTTATAAAATTCCTCCTTGTCGCTGGTATCTATTTTATCTATAGCAAACACGGTGCACCCCCCTCGCACATGCTACCCTTTATGAATGTTAAATGGGCCTAAACAGGACATGTATGGCCATATTCATTTTACCACATTATAACCTATAATCCAATAAAGAAGTGGATTTTTAACATGTGGAAAATCCCTTAAAAACAAAAAACGCCAGAGATAAACCCTCTGGCCGACCTGTAATAAATTTGCCCTCGTGCTACTTCCTATTTTATTCTAACTTTTGCTTTGCCATGCTGTATGTGGTATATCCACCGCTCAAGTTAAATACTCTAGTAAAACCTCGCTGCATGAGTATTCTGGTTGCGATATACCCCCTTAAACCGACCTGGCAGTATACCACAATGGTTTTGTCTCTGGGAAGCTCATTTATGCGCTCTCTCAACGAATCCACCGGTATGTTGATAGCTCCAGGTATAATACCTATGCTTTCGCACTCGGCTTTGGTACGGACATCAAGCAGCACTGTATCCTGTGGATCCAACTTATCGATGTCATCCCAATGAATGACAGGATGTATCCCTTGCAGTATATTCGCTGCTACATACCCTGCCATGTTTATCGGATCCTTGGCCGACGAAAAAGGAGGAGCATAGGCCAGTTCCAACTCTTGCAGGTCATACACAGTCATGCCAGCACGGATAGCGGTGGCCAGCACATCTATGCGCTTGTCTACACCTTCATATCCCACAATCTGTGCCCCCAGTATTTTCCCATCATTAGGACTAAACAGAAGTTTTATGGCCATGGAGGTTGCACCGGGATAATAGCTGGCATGGGAGCCAGAATGGGTATATGACTTCAGGTATGGAATGCCGTATTTCTTAAGCGTCTTTTCATTGTTGCCCGTACAGGCCGCCACCATGTCAAATACCTTTATTATAGCCGTCCCCTGAGTAGCCTTATAGGTATCCTCAATGCCGCATATGTGATTAGCCGCAATGCGCCCCTGCTTATTAGCCGGCCCAGCTAACGGTATTAGCACAGGTCTTCCATTTACTAAATCCACCACTTCAATGGCATCGCCTATGGCGTATACATCGGGATGCGATGTCTGCAAGTGCCGATTGACCTTTATACCGCCAGTTTCGCCAATTTCCAACCCTGCTTTTTTGGCCAGAATGGTTTCAGGCCTCACCCCCACTGCCAATACCACCATATCAACCTTTAGCTGGTTCCCGCTCTTTAAGTTGACCACTGTACGTTTCTCATCTCTATCGAATGACACCACTCCATCGCCAAGGCACAGGCCTACAGAATGCTCTTTAAGATGCCTATGCAAATAGGCGGCCATATCGAAGTCTAGCGGCGGCATAACCTGATTGAGCAGCTCAACCATCCAAACCTTTATGCCATTACGCCTTAGGTTTTCTGCCATCTCAAGGCCTATAAACCCTCCGCCGATCACCGCGGCACTATCTGGTTTCTCTTTATCAATATAATCCTTCAACGCATAGATCCGAGGGATATCCCTCACCGTGAATAGGTTGGCCTTTTCTATGCCCGGGATAGGCGGTTTTGTCGGCTCAGCACCCGGCGCCAGTATGAGCTTATCAAAGCTTTCACGATAGCGTTCACCGGTAACCCTATTCAGCACAACGAGCTCTTTCCTATCAAGGTCTATATCCTCTACCTCGCTGTTTATGCGAACATCTATGTTAAACCTCTTGGCCATCCTGTCAGGAGTCTGTACCAATAGCGCATTTTTATCTTTTATAACCCCGCCTACATAATACGGTAAACCGCAGTTGGCATATGAAATATATTCGCCCCTTTCAAATATTATTATATGGGCATCTTCATCAAGCCTGCGAAGTCGGGCCGCTGCACTCGCCCCACCTGCCATCCCTCCAACTATGGCTATCTTTCTACCTTTCACCGCTGATCCCACCCTTTACCCAAATTTGCTTGCCTTAGATAATTACCACTATTTGAAGAAATTAAACGGGAATTTATTGGACGGCCTTTTAGGAATATTGTATTGATAACAGGAAGGATAGGTTGGCTCAATCCATTTTCATATATATGGGCCTAACTATCTACCCAATGTAATATAATATTGCATATAATGTTGTTTAGAAATTGATCTCTAAGAAAGGTGGAAGAATCATGTGGGTAATATTAGCATTTTGTTCGGCTTTATTCGCTGGGGCAACAGCCATTCTAGCCAAGATAGGCGTTAAAAAAGTAGATTCCATGCTGGCCACGGCCATAAGAACGATCATAATACTTCTGTTTTCATGGCTTATGGTATTCATAGTAGGCTCATGGAAAACTATATATGAAGTGGATCAAACATCTATGGTTTTTCTCATTTTATCTGGACTGGCAACAGGAGCATCCTGGCTATGCTATTTCAAAGCCTTACAGCTAGGAGACGTAAATAAGGTAACCCCTATAGATAAATTCAGCACAGTGCTCACCATGGTACTGGCCATCATGATACTGAGGGAACCCGTTACCCTACCTAAACTTACTGGAATGGTCGCCATTGCCCTGGGTACATATTTAATGGTACACAAAAAACATGTCCCCAATGAAGAATCAACCACCTCCTTCAGCAACGCATGGCTGATATACGCCCTGCTGTCAGCCCTGTTTGCCAGCCTTACAGCTATACTGGCGAAAATTGGCATCGTAGGCGTTGAGTCCAATTTAGGTACGGCCATCCGCACAGCAGTGGTCTTGATAATGGCATGGTTAATCGTATTCATAACCGGCAGGCATCGGGAAATCAAAACCATCGACAAAAAGAGCTGGATATTCCTATGCCTTTCAGGCATCACTACAGGCCTTTCATGGCTGTGTTACTTCAAAGCGCTGCAAGACGGCCAGGCAAGTATCGTAGTCCCCATAGATAAACTGAGCATCGTAATCACCGTGGCTTTTTCCTACTTTTTCCTAAAAGAAAAGCTGAATACAAAATCCTTTATCGGGCTTATGCTGATAGCGGTGGGAACTATGTCGCTTCTACTACCGTAATAAAGAACAATGTGGAAAAGTGGCGGAGTACCGCTTCCGGAAATTCTGGTTTAGACTTGCCCGTACTTTCTGCCATTACCGCCTTTGGCTTTGGTCTGCCTGCCAAAGTGAAGCATTACCGTGCCGTCATCAAAGGCACAGGCCATGGGAACAGTTTTCCCAGCTCTACCGCAAAGTTATACGAACCCCTCAAAATATATTTTTGCTGCTGGAACGGTACATATCTTGTTGATAGATCAACAAATACTATATAATAGCACCATATTTAAATCAAAGGAGAGAAAACCTCAATATGAAAAATGAAATCGGCTGTCTATTAATACACGGTCTAGGAGGAAGACCGGATGAAGTTGCTCCCTTAGCTAAATACATGCAATCAAGAGGAATCGCCACCTTTTCGGCGCAGTTAAAAGGTCATACCGGCAACAAGGATGACTTACAGGGCGTGTCATATCGTCAATGGATCGAATCGGGCGAAAGAGCATTTGAACAATTAAGCTCCTTTTGCCAAAATATATTCATAGTAGGTTTTTCAATGGGAGGCCTGATCGCCGCAAACTTACCCCATTATCATAACGTTAAGGGCGTCATCACCTTAAACACCCCTATTTACCCCGTGAATTTCAGCCGCATGGCTAAAAATTTAATTTATGACATAAAAACAAGAAAATTTGGCTATTTAAGGTCTTATCTTCTATCGTCCTTTAAAATCCCTTTTTCAGCCCTGATAGAGTTTTTAAAGCTTCTAAACATTACAAAATCCAAATTCAAAGACCTATGCTATCCCTTATTTGTGGCTCAAGCAATGGAAGATGATGTAGTTCTACCCAAAAGTGCTCTGTATATCTATAATAATACTAATTCTCCAAGCAAAATTATAAAGTTTTATCGACCAGCCGATCACTTTATATGCCACAGTCCCATTGCCAGCGAGCTTTTCAACGATATACTAACCTTCATAGAACAATATAGTTGATTTGTAAACCCTATGCCGGGCAGATTGCCCGGCATTCCATTGGTTAGAGTAAAGAATCGATTTTATAATTTCTCTCCACATCTCTTCATAAATCCTAAAATAATGAACATTAAAACGATGGAGGCTGCAAACACACCAATTATATATAAAAAATTTAACCACGGAATGAAAATTATGACAAAGCCAAGCAAAACCGCAATTTGCAGCATCAGGTACTGATTCCAGCGCCTATCCGCTTCTTCATATAAATCCCAATGCACATTTCTGCTCATTTCCTTGATCCCCATAAATAAGTGATATACTATCAGCAGCTCCAGTATCAACGAAGCAAGGCTTATTAATAACGAAGCATAACTTATTAATATTCTAAGTGTACCCAAAGTACCAAAACTAATGTTTATTCCTGGTCTGTTCATTCCCGAGTTCTGCACGCGCTTTTCATATATTGAAAAAATGGATAGTATGATCATTGGAATATTGAGCCTGAAGGCTCTATCGAAATGTTCACCATTTGAAGCAAGAGCATAGAAAGCTAAAGCAAACAATATATAGCCCACAGTATCAGGTAGAATATCAAGGCCCTGTATTCTGAAATCCAACATTATAAACAGAAATCCCCAATATAGCTGTGTAAAACTTTTTCGATTCATGATAACCCACCACGCTCCTTCTTAATAACGTTCACTTGGCCCGCCTTACCATCCCCTTTATCCACATTCCAACTGTATATATGCTTCTACTGATACGAAATAAAACAGTTATTTTTTAACCATATAATTTTCATTGCTTTTATAGCTGCAAAAATAATAGTCCTGCCAAGTTTCCCCTCTGATGCAAAATATAGCCTATTAAAGTTATTATACCATACTGTGAGATTTCATTGCCATACTCGTTTTAAAATATAAAATATTAGTCACCAAACATAGTTTTGCTCACGA
Source organism: Bacillota bacterium (assembly GCA_023622385.1). Lineage (GTDB taxonomy): Bacteria > Bacillota > Clostridia > Caldicoprobacterales > Caldicoprobacteraceae > Caldicoprobacter. The sequence goes on from JAMNZI010000010.1 coordinate 4,980, forward strand.
TTGTAAAATTTACAAAAGCCTTTCCAGAATCCCTCTGATTTCAATTGAAATTATGAATATGTCACTTTCCTTTCAGCTAGAGATAAAGATAAGATTTTCTTTATAGGCATAGATCATCCTGCATTTGTTAACCCATTGTACAATATAGGAACTATTTTACGCTTGCATTTATTAACCCATAGGGACATGTTTATTAAGTAAAAACGCCTTTCCTCAGGCAAAATTTTCACAGATTATTGAGACAAAGCAGCCACCAGATCTTGACATGGACAAGTTTTTGTAATTTGCAAAAAGAGCTCATTGCGTATAAATTAATATGAGGTACCTCCTTTTGTTGTTCTCATTTAAGGATGAGTCTCTTGAAACTTACCCCTTCTCAGGAGATACCTCTTTCCCCAAAGTTCACAGAATATCGCTTGCTATGCACACTCCGCTTGCTTATTGAATTATAAACTCGGCAGCTAAATAATAAGTGTCATATTCCCCCGAATCCGTTGAAACCAGTACATCCTTTACAATACGGTACTGGCCCGAACCCAAGCTGCCATAAAGCCATTCCCAGTCCACTGTCCATTCACCAGAGCCTTCGGCGGCTAGAATATAACCAACATCATTAAATCCATAGTTACCCTCAAAGACTATAGGAACCTGATACCATTTTCCATCGATTTTCTTTTCTAACCAAAAATATTCACTATAAAGGCACTCATTGCTAGAGCTGTTCTCAAATGTTACCGTTAAACCAGTCGCTGAAGCCGTTCCCTCCTGTACTGTCATGGTAACGCCATCAATATTGTTGACGGTTTCAAAAGTTGTAGGTTCCCAATCGGTTACCTCAACAAACTGACGTGGGGCGGCTCCTACCACATTGTTTTGTCCTTTGGACGCTGAACTGATATTGCCAAAATTGCCGCATCCAGCTAAGAGAACTAAACTTGCGAATACCAATGTTAATAAAAATAGATACTTCTTCATATTCATAAAATCACCCCTCCTACTCAGTTTGACGCAAAAAAATAGAAAAAGTTTCACCAATAATATGCAGACCGTAAGTTTCCCCTATACTCCCTTGCAGTTATCATAATAAAAGTCAAATTAGTTAGGTTCATATAAGCGTGTATGAGTTAAATGAGGAATCCTCACGTTTATGCAGATATGGAATAACTTTATGACGCCTTTAATCTATCTTACCAGGGGGAATTTGTATACGCTAACTAGAGGACTTTCGACGTTGGTTGGCTTTTACGATGTTGAACATGGTATCCCCATGGCAGGGGCACTCTTGTCGGCCTTACCTGTTATAATTTATTCTTAATATAGGGGATCAGCCCGTAGAATACCGATGTTGCAGGAATACCTATAATCAGATAGGGAAGGCGGTGTCCGAACCGTGTATAGGTCTTATTACTCAAAGCAGCAAAGTAAAGTTAGATGGTTTAGTGGCTATATAAGGCCATAATAATATAATGTTTTTGCTGGCAATGAAGTTTTTCAGGAAGATGGAAACAAAGGAATTATAAAGGATCCAGGTGGCGATAACGATCAAAAAGCCCAGACCAAGAAATGTAGCCTTGAAGTAGGGTAGTCTGTCGTTCCCTCCTTAACAAGTGAAGACACGCATCTCCTCTCCATTCCATTATGAATCACATCTATTTATGAATCCAAATAATATAAAAACGGGGCTGCTACTGCATCAACCTTACCACCCTGCGATTGATGCACGAAGCTTTAGAGCTTTATCCGGATAATCAGTTATAATTCCGTCAACGCCGGCTTTTATAAAAATTCCAATAAAATATTCATCATTGGTAGCGAACACATTGACCTTTATCCCGTTTTCCTAACTCTGTCTAACTTCATCGGGAATGATGTACAAATAATGGAAATGAAGTACCTGTATACCTACAGTACGAACATATTCCCAGGATTTGAATAAATCTTCTCCATACAGTATTCCGCAGCTTATTTCGGGCTGCAGCTTGCTGATCTTGTTTATGATATAGTACTCAGACTTCGCACATAAAAAATGAGCTCTGAACCTTGAAAAATCAACATTTTTCGGCATAAAAATATAGAAACATCCTCTCTTTTATGGTATAATTGTGTGTGGTTAAAA
>JAMNZI010000250.1 GCA_023622385.1 Bacillota bacterium
GGAATATCTTTAGTGGCAGTAACTGTTATCATACACCTGTGCAGGCTGCGCTCCTTCGGCATCCCCTATATGGCACCCTTTTCTCCGCTTACAGCTACCGATCTTAAGGATTCGTTTATTATGGTGCCAATATGGGCAATGATAACCCGGCCAAAGATACTGTTTGAGGAGTATACAAGGGGTACTGTAGGATTAAAGCGCCAGGAGGTGGATAAAATAAGTGAAGATTAAAAAACTGGCGATTGTACTGATGCTGCCCATACTGCTGACCGGATGCTGGGACAACGTGGATTTAGCAGATATCAACATAGTAACTGCTATGGGAATAGACAAAGCCGAAGATGGAAAAGTCATTGTAACCGTACAGGTGGTGGAGCCGGCTGCTCTACAATCATCATCTTCAGGCCAAGCAAGAGGAGGATCAGCGCAGCCCAAACCGGTATTTGTTGAGTCTTATGAAGGTGAAACCATTTCCGATGCCTTAATAAGCATGAAGTCAATAGTAGATAAAAGGCTGTTTTTAAGCACAATCCAGGTTTTAATCTTAGGAGAGAGGTTTTGCAAAGATGGTATCAATGAAGCACTGGACTTTCTCCACAGGGATTATCAATCAGAGTATCTAACAGATGTACTGGTGGCAAAGGATGTAACTCCTGAACAAATTTTGAAAATACAGTCCGACATGGAGGCTATTCCAGCAATGTACATAAAGGGGACAATAGAAAACACGGCTATAAGAGCAAAGGTAAAACGAACAACATTGATAGAATTGTTTAAAGATATAAAAAACAAATGCAGGCAGGTTACCATTGGTCAAATAACAAAGGTGAACGAAAAAACAGTTAAAACAGAAGGCTCAGCCGTCTTCAAGGATGGGAAACTGGTTGGATGGCTGGACCAATACCAAACAAGGGGATATTTGTTTGCAACAGATAAAGTAAAAAGCACCATTGTCAATATTCCGGTAACCAATGGCAAGATGTCCATAGAGGTATCAAATTCGAGCGGAAAACTAGATGTAGAATTCAAAAATGGTGAACCAGCTAAACTGTCTATTCAGGTTAACCTAGAAGGAAATATAGTAGAATACATTGGAAAAGAAACGCTTGATTCTCCTGGGAATATATATAAATTGGAAAAAATTTTAAGCCAAGAGGTTAAAAAAGAAATCGTTATGACGCTGAATAAAGCACAAAAGGATTATTCCAGCGACATATTTGGTTTTGGCACAGTGGTGCACAAATATCATCCACATTACTGGGAAAAGGTAATGGACGAATGGAACGATGTCTTCAGCAGGCTGCCAGCTGACATCAAGGTGGAGGCAAAAATAAGGCGTGCGGGACTCATAAAAAGTCCAATGATGAAAGATGAATAGCAACATCCTAATAATATTAATAATTTTTACTATTCTGGGATTGTATGACTTTCGGCGATTTATAAGAAAAAAAGAACCAGCCAAGGTGGTTATTGTTCATATTATCATCATGGCATTAAGCCTTGCCATAGGATTGTTTTTGGCGATAGGGAAAAGGCCTATCAGCCCTTCACAATGGATAGAGCGGATATTAAAAATGACGGGGGTGATAAAGTAATGGAAAAAGCCAGAATATCCAGCTTACAATTATTTCTACTCATAACAGGTTTTCTATTTGGAAGCACGCTGATTTTAAATCCAGCAACGGGCGCAAAAAATGATGGGTGGCTGGCCATACTTATAGGCGGAGCAGTTGGTACACTGCTGCTCGCAGTATATGCCTCAATCGCGTTATTAAATCCCTCGAAGACACTGGTGGAAATTTTGAGAGATCGATTTGGAAAGGTTATAGGGAATATAATTGCAATACTATATATATGGTACTTTATACATTTGGCTTCTCTGGTGTTTAGAAACTTTGGTTCGTTCATGCTAACAACCACATATCCCAAAACACCCTTGGAGGTTATCATCGCTGTTTTTGCCCTTGTAGTTATGTACGCTGTAAACAGCGGCGTAGAGGTCGTAGGAAGAATGAGCGAAATCTTGGTGCCGTTTGTGCCAGTTATAGCCGTTATTATCAGCTTGGGGATTATAACCGTCCATGATTTTACCGCATTTCTCCCTGTACTAGAGAACGGCATAAGTCCTATAATAAAAGCAAGTTTTAACTTGCTTACCTTTCCATTTGGGGAGACCGTCGTATTTCTGATGATATTTCCACATTTAAACAAGAGAGAGAATCTGAAAAAAGTTTCGACTTTATCGGCATTATCGGCCACTGGGCTGTTTCTCTTTATTTTTTTCAGGGATATAACTGTACTTGGAAGCCACCTTATATATCAAGCGACCTTTGTACCTCACCTGACTTCTGTGCTCATTCCAGGTATAAACCTAGAGCCGCTTTTTAATGTAAACCTGATAATAGGTGGAAGTATAAAGGTTGTGATTTGCATGTACGCTGCTGTAAACGGTTTAAACCAGCTCATTGGAGCAAACGACTACAGGAAATTCACCACAGCAGTGGCCACGTTTTGCTTTGTGCTTTCTATATGGGTGTATGAAAATATATTCGAAATGTTTGATTGGGCTGAGAATATATGGCCCTACTATTCCATACCGTTCCAGATAGTCATCCCTTTGATGCTGTTGTTTTTATCTTTAATCAAAAAAGGCAACCCGGCTCACGAAAAATCAATTGAATAGTGAATCCATCATCCTCTTTATTCTGCTTTTTCTTGCTTCGGTTTCAGCGTAATCTACTTTAATGTCATCTTCTTTATCTCCCATGATTATCAGTACGGTTCCTTCCTTTGCATCCTCGGGCAGCCTTGATTTCTCAATGTTAATCATCCTTCTGTCTTCATCTTCGCAAACCGCAAAATCGCCTTCAAATCTGTCAATTATAACTTTCTTCATTGCCAAAAGCCCTCCTTATGGATTGAGCATTCTAATTGCCTTTCCATCGCTGGTTGCGATTATGGTGCCCGATTCATCGGTCCTGTATATCTTGGCACCTGCCTGCCTGAGCCTCTGTATCGTTTCAGGTGCCGGATGCCCGTAATCATTATCCTCTCCAACTGATATCACCGCTATTTTAGGTTGTACGGCTTCCAAAAATTCCATTGACGTAGAATACCTGCTTCCATGATGGGCAACCTTTAGCAAATCTGCCCTTAAGTCATACCCCTTCTCAAGCATTTCCTCTTCTGATTCAAAGCCGGCATCCCCTGTAAACAAGAATGATGTGGCGCCGTACTGCAACTTTATAACCACCGAATAATCATTGGTGTCTTCATAAGCTTCGCTGTTAGGGGCAAGTATGGTAAATTCGGCTTCTCCAAGTGGATATTTGGTGCCGGGTACTGGAGGAGTAACCTTCAGCCCCTTGTTTGAAATGGCCTCCAGCACATCCTCAAAGGTTTTTGTGGTGCTCTCCACCCTGGGCATTATTATGCTTTTCACCTCAAAGGCGTTTATGACAGCATCCATCCCACCGATGTGGTCTTCATGGGGATGGGTTGCAATGACATAATCCAGCGTTGTTATTCCTCTCCCTTTTATGTAATCAACAACCAGCTGGCTGTCCTCATTGTTTCCAGCATCTATCAGCATCGCGGCATCCTTCATCGTAATCAAAATGCTGTCGGCCTGCCCTACATCGATAAAATGTACCGCCAGATCGTGCTCTCCAATGCTACCTATGACCTTTTGGTCCCCTTCTGCAGCCGGTATCCTTTGGCTATCTCCAGCAATAATCTCCTCTGCAGGCCCTTCGGCGATTTTTTCGCTGGATATTCTTGCTATTACAAACACCAAAAACAGTATGAAGATATACATTATCCTTATCCAAGTTGCAGTAGCCCTAGATTTCCTTGGCATCAAACAACACCCTTCCCCTATTTCATTTATCTTATGGGCACATTCCCCAAAATGCAGATATATTTTATCACATTTTACATGATCCTTTCTGCAACATATCAAAAATTTATTACGAAGCACAAGTTTCCTTGATTTTTAAAAAGCAATATGCTATTATAGGTAACGAGTAGTATGGTAGCACGGTAGGGAAAGAGAATATGCTAATGCTTTCCCTCCGTCAATAATAAAAGGGGGGATTTTTTGTGCCAAAAAAAGCTTTTGTTTTCATTTTGACGGTACTGCTCATATCAACCACTTTTATGGCATGCAGTACAACCACATCTTCAAGCAAAATGATAAAAATAGGTATATCCCAGCTGGTGGAACATCCAGCCTTGGACAGTGCCCGTGAAGGCTTTATTGAGGCTCTCAAGGAAGCAGGATATGAGGATGGCAAGAACATCAAGATCGACTTTCAGAATGCACAGAATGACATAACCAATGCGCAGACCATAGCCCGCAAATTCGTCGATGAAAAAGTGGATATGATACTTGCCATAGCCACATCGGCTGCCCAGGCGGCAGCAAATGTGACCAATGATATACCCATTTTGATTACCGCTGTAACTGATCCCGTATCAGCGGGTCTAGCCGAAAGCCTTGAAGAGCCGGGCGGTAACGTAACGGGGACAACCGATATGAACCCTGTAGCCGAACAGATAAAGCTGATAAAAGACCTGATTCCTGATGCCAAAAATGTTGGCATACTTTATAACTCGGGCGAAATAAATTCTAAAGTCCAAGTGGATATAGCAAAGCAGGCAGCAGAAGAATATGGCTTAAACATTATAGAAGCCACCGTAACCAACAGCAATGAAGTTAGCCAGGCCACTCAATCGCTAATGGGAAGGGTAGATGCCATCTACGTTCCTACCGACAACACCATAGTCTCTTCCATGGCAGCGGTTATAAAGGTTGCCAATGACCACAAAGTACCGGTCATAGGCTCCGAGCGAGGTCAGGTAGAGGCAGGAGCTATAGCCACCAAAGGTATAGATTATAAAGAATTGGGCAAACAGACCGGCCGAATAGCCGTAGAGATCATAAAGGGCAAAAAACCTCAGGATATACCTATAGAAGGTGCTAAAGTCGTGACTCTGATAATCAATCAAAAAGCAGCTGAAGGTATTGGCCTTACTATACCCAAAGAAATACTGGATAATGCCGACGAAGTAATGAAATGATGAGGTGGTTTGATTGTTCGGTCTGATGATTACAGCCTTGGAACAGGGGCTTGTCTTTGGCATAATGGCGCTGGGAGTCTATATCACCTTTAAAGTGCTTGACTTCCCCGATTTAACGGTAGATGGGAGCTTTCCGCTTGGCGCAGCGGTGGCTTCCATCATAATTTTTAACAATGGCAATCCCCTATTAGCTCTGTTTTTCGCTACGGTAGCTGGCATAACCGCAGGCTGCATTACAGGCCTTCTTAACACGCGGGCAAAGATAACAGGATTGCTTTCCAGCATACTCACCATGACGGCGCTTTACTCCATAAACCTGCGCATCATGGGCCGAGCAAATGTCACCCTGCTGAACTCCAGGACCATATTTACCTATCTCGAAGAATGGGGAGTGCCGCACAGTTGGGTATTCCTGGCGTTGTTTACAATTGCGGCGTTTCTGATAAAGTCTTTGTTGGATTGTTTTTTAAAGACCCAAATCGGTTTTGCCTTGAGGGCAACTGGCGACAACCCTGAAATGGCTCGAGCCAACGGAATAAATACTGATACCATGAAAATATTGGGTTTATCCCTATCAAACGGTCTAGTAGCGCTGTCGGGTGCGCTGGTGGCTCAGTATCAGGGGTTTGCCGATATAGGTATGGGAATAGGCACCATCGTTGCCGGCTTGGCCTCGGTAATCATTGGGGAAATGATGTTAGGGGAAAGAAGCATTGGGGTAGCAACTTTTGCGAGCTTAATGGGCTCTTTTATCTACAGGTTGAGCATTGGTATCGCATTGAGGTTAGGCTTTGCAGCCACCGATTTAAAGCTGCTTACCACAATACTGGTGATAATAGCCCTCAGCACGCCCAAAATCAGGAATTTGCTTCGAAGTACTACTTCATCAGCTGTCTCCAATGGAAATTGAAGCTGTGGGGAGGAAATTATAATGCTAGAACTTAAAGGCGTAACCAAAATCTTCAACGCAGGTACTGTAAACGAAAATGTAGTTCTACGCGATATTAATCTTAAAGTCGACGAAGGCGATTTCATATCTATAATCGGCAGCAACGGTGCAGGCAAATCCACCCTTTTGAACGTAATAGCGGGCGTATATGCAGTTGACAAGGGAACCATATTGCTCGATGGCAGGGATATTACCAGGATGCCCGAGCATGAAAGAGCCAGGTTTATCGGCAGAGTCTTTCAAGACCCCATGAAGGGTACCGCTCCTTCCATGACCATAGAGGAAAATCTAGCCATTGCCTACTGCCGAAGCTCGCGCCGTACCCTCAAATGGGGCCTTAATAATAAACTTCGAGAAGAATTCAGGCAGAAGTTAGCAGAAACCGGCTTGGGTTTAGAAAATCGTTTAAATTACAAGGTAAAATTGCTTTCAGGGGGGCAGCGACAGGCCCTAACCTTAATCATTGCCACCATGGTCAAGCCAAAGCTGCTACTTTTGGATGAGCATACTGCTGCCCTGGATCCGTCCACTGCCCGCCAGATAAACAATTTGACAGAAGAAATTGTGCTCCAAAAAGGTATAACTACGCTTATGATCACACATAACATGGAGCATGCCATTAAAATGGGTAACCGGCTTATAATGATGGATAAGGGGCAGATCATACTGGATATAAAGGGATCGGACAAAGCATCTCTTACTGTGAATGAATTGGTGGATATGTTTGAAGAGGCTGCCCACAGAAAATTCGATGAAGATAGAGTAATGCTAAGGGTAAGCAACGGTTAATAAATTTTCAAATAACAATACACCGGATTAAATCACTACTCTACCCGTTTATTTCTCACCCGCTGGGAAAACTCGGCTTGAAGCCGTGGAGCTTCCTTATCTTCCTTGACCGCCTTTATTGCACGGGCCAGCGCTGCAACATAAATGTCAAGTACCACCTTTCCCTTTTCTTCACTGGCGTAATTGGCATTGCCTACTGCCGAAGCTCGCGCCGTACCCTCAAATGGGGCCTTAATAATAAACTTCGAGAAGAATTCAGGC
>JAMNZI010000124.1 GCA_023622385.1 Bacillota bacterium
GCATGAATAGCGGTATGGCCACATGCACCACCGTTATGTACAAAACCAAGAATTTGCACAAAGCCCCCACAGCAAAAGCCACGTATTTATTCTTTCTGTAAAGAAGCGCTACCAAAACGACGATGGCGGCATTGCCCAGCGCCACAAACGGCACCATAACGGGATTTGGAAGAACGTTTTGCAAGAAAGCTATAACCGGCGTCAAAATGGCAACTATGAGTCCTCCCTCAATCCCAACAATCACCGCTGCGATAATCAAACAAAGATTTACCAGTGACCCAACTACATACTGGTCAACCAGGCTCGGGATGGGCATAAACAGCCTCAAGGACTGAAACAGCACCGCCAAAGCCAACAAAATTGCTGTCCTGCTGACGAAGCTAACCGCTTTATTCATGATAACCACTTCCTGTCAATCATAAAATTTTTTTGACGTTAAAGCGCTTTTAACCGTAACCCCTTTTAGGTTCCCAAGCTTTCCCGTAAACGCTCCGATGTCGTCTGTTGTGCCCTCTACTATGAGTGCAATGACAGAAATACCCCTATCTCGATAAGGAATACCCATTCTGCCCACGATGATATGAGAATATTCCCTTATGTAGTCATTGACCTGTTGGCCTAACTGTTTAGGGTCATCCACTACAATTCCAATTACACCGATCCTATTTTCCATAGCCTTCACCTCTACCGCTCAATCATAAAAACCACACAAAAATTATATATCATCCTTACATACCTTTACAACCACAACTGTAACGTCGTCCAGCATCTTCTTATCCCCCAAAAGCACGTGGTATGCATCGATGAGCTCATCGCATATTTCCTGTGCCGAGGCATCCTTCAGCCCTTTTACAAACTCTACTAATTTATCCTGTGAGAAGAGCTCGGGCTGTGTGGAATCAATCTCTATTAGCCCGTCGGTGTAAAATACCAGGCTATCGCCCGGCTCCAGGTGCACCGTTCTGCTTTTATAAGATGGCTTAAAATGTGGAGCAAATTTGCAAATGGGAAACCCGTCAGCCTGCAGGACCTCCACCTGCCCATCGGCCTTGATGACAAGCGGGTTGGTATTCATTCCGGCCGACGCGTAGGTAAACTTTCGAGTGACAGTATTGTAAATGCCATACAGCATCACCACATATACTTCATCAGGAAAGGGCATCTCGTTATAGGTATGGTAGCAATTCATAAGCACGCCCCTGGGTGTAAACACCTTCTGGCGTCCGTCATCATACTCCTTTTTAAAATTTATGTTTTGATTTATGAATACGTTGATCATAGCAGCAGACACGCCGTGTCCCGCTACATCGCCTATGAGAATGCCTACCCTTTCATCATCCAGCTTGAAAATGTTGTAGAAATCGCCGCCCACCTTTTCGCAAGGCATATACCTGGCCGCAAATTCAATGCCCTTTACATTAGGAAAGGTATTGGGCAAAAGCGCCAGCAAAATATTTCGGGCATACTCGAGGTTTTTCATCAGGCTCTGATTAGCCGCAGTGATTTCAGCCGTCCTTTGATCCACCAGGTGCTCCAGGTTGTTTACATAGATGCTCAGCTGGCTTTCAGCAGCCCTCAATTCTTGGTACGGCTTCTGTACGTTTTGCACAAACAGGGCCCTGAAGAAAAGATAATATGCTATAATTTTGTAAACGTGTCCCAAAAAATTATAAGTATCATACACATTGGTATATTGCGTAAAGGCCATTCCGCTGAAAACGCTAAACACCAGCCCTTTTACGATGAGCGTATATCCCTTATCCTTACAATCCCCCTTTATATAAGCCACAAAAAACAAAACAGCCGTTACCAGATGGAAGAAAATCCCCAAATATTCCAGGTATATTTTAAGCGGCGTTAAACCTTTACCTTCGATAAACAGCGGCGGCAAATGATCAATGCGATAGTTTACCACCATGAGCAAAAAGATTGAACACGCTACAGTGGCTAAAACCCATAATTCCTCACGGCTTTTTACTTTTCTATCGTAGGACACCAAACTGGACGCCAGCATACCACATGACATGGTGAGGCGCGCCAGTATCCAAAATGCGGTGGCCTTCTCAGCCGAGGATTCGGTTAAAAATACCGGCATTCCCTTATAGGAAAGGGTATGAAACAGGTCTAGCAGCGATACCGCTAAAGAAGTACAGGCAATTATTACAGACCTTAAACGGTTTGATTCCTCAAATGTGTAAAAAGTAACTGCAAATATGGCAAACGACATTACAATGCTAGATAGTTCTAAAAAAATGTGCCAAGTTAAAAAAATTTCCTGCGAAAAGATCCTGTAAAAAAAATGATCGCACCAGGCAAGCGCAACAAATAAAAGCACCGATACCGCTATTATGGAGATGATGCCGGTGAGCTCTTTTCTTAACTTTAAAGTCAATTCAACCATAATATTTATAATTGCCCCCAACCCGTATTTAAATTTCTATTCAGCTAGCTCATGCAGGCTTTCGGCCCTCCACCCTTTACCTTATCAGCATCCTACAAACATTTCTATTTAAAAAATCACATTTTTATTATACTCGTCATTTGGCGTAAAGTCCATACCGCCTTTCCGCGTTTTTATAGGCCTTACAAATAGATCTGTTTATCGGTCTTGCCCTCCAGCTTGCCTATTCCATACCCCAACGAGAAACTCTGCATCATACTCCCTGCAATGATGAGAACCAACAACTCCATGCTTTCCTTATCTAGACCCACATCGGCCGTCCTCATAAACTCCCGCATTTTATCCCTGGCCAGATCCACAATGGCCTGTCGCGTACCGCTGTACTGCTTATCCAATTTTTTGTTTCCTTCTCTAGTATACTGTCTCAACATCTCATCAACCCTCATGCCAATCAAAACCCCTTTTGCTTTATTATGGTATTTTTCTCTTTCAATGGTTCCCCAATTTTTCAGTTTTATACTCAAAACGGCTCCGTTTGTCTTTTAAAGAACAGGCATAATAAAAAAGCCTGCGGAAAAACCCTATTCCACAGGCCTTGAAAGAACCTGCCAAAGTACATTACTTGGATGCAAACACGTAGTTTTGCCCGTTATTGTTATCCCAATAGTATGCAGCGAATTTTTTTAAATATATCTGCATGTTTTTTCTCCATTCAAGGTCTATTACCAAAAATGTCCTACAATAAAATATATTTTATTGTATAAAATTCCATGTAATCTTACTATATGGATCGTACTTTAAGCTAACATTTATTTCAATCCAATTTGCTTGTAGAATAGAATTGTTTAACTCGATGAAAAAACATGAGCTTGGTGACAACAATGAGAAATGGCGACAAATATCCCTTGTTCTGTGGGATAAACTCTCTAAAACAAAAACGCTAAATTTGACTTACAGTTACTCCTCGAAATTGCTGGTTATAAGCTTAGTAATACCACACAAAGCTTCTGCTTCATCCGGCCCTACAACCTGGACTTTGAATTTACAGCCCTTATAAATGCCCAATGCAAGGACTGACAGCAGGCTCTTGCCGTTGCCTATCTTTCCGTCTTTTATGACAAAAACATCTGATTTATAGCTGTTGGCAACCTTTATAAACTTTGCAGCAGGCCGGGCATGAAGGCCCACTTCGTTTTCAATAACGAAATCCTTCTCCAGCATGTTGCCCCCTCTTCCCCATTCCATCTAACGTTTTATGAAAATGCTTCCATTATATGCATACAAAAATATTCTTGTTCTATATTGTACTGCAATTTGACATAAAACACAATGCCGATATTTGCTAAAATTTAAAATTTATATCCCAGCAAATACTCAACGATGGCCTTCAACCTGCTGAGCTCCTCAAAGGCTTGACGGTCAATTCGGCCTTCTTCTAGGAAATACTTGAGCTCATCGCATATATTGCTATATGCAAAGCTGATTCTCTTTTCAAATCCATCTATAGTGACCGCCAGCACAAGATCCATATTGGGATACATTTCGATATCAGAGATGAAGTCCTTCGGATAGCTTGACTGCAAATCCCCCACCTTAAGTTTATTTATGACATGATTTAGTACTTGCCTGATCTGTCCTTGAGTAAGCTGGCCGCTTTCCACTTCGTTTTCAAAAGGATCTCTCCGCACGCGTACGCTACCGTTGCCATAGAGCTCAAATATCGATTGATCGCTATTAGTTTGCCCTATATAGATGAGCATATTTTCAGGGGAAGGGGTATAGGAGACCTTGATCCCAGATGCACACCCTTGAAGAAGGGCCATCAAAGCCAGCACAACCGCTAAAGTTATAAAAGGTACTGCCCTATTCAATAACCCATCACCTCAACCCTTTTAACCTCTAAATTCTAGACGATGGCAAAGGTTTAAAAGTTTCAATTAAAGCTTTTCTGCCACAAACAGCATAAAAAATTACAGTTGTTGCAACTGTACCCATATTATGATATTATTTTGATAACCGTGAAAATGCGCAGATTAATTTACATAAAAAGCCGGTATAAGCTAAATTCGATTACGAGGAGGTATACACAGCGTGGCAATACAGGATAAGATGGATAAGATAGTGGCCCTTTGCAAAAACAGAGGCTTTATCTACCCCGGTTCGGAGATATACGGCGGACTGGCCAATACATGGGATTACGGCCCTCTGGGAGTAGAGCTTAAAAACAATATAAAAAAAGCCTGGTGGAAAAAGTTTATCCAGGAAAACCCTTACAACGTCGGCGTTGATACAGCCATCATCATGAACCCCCGTACATGGCTGGCATCTGGCCATCTGGAAAGGTTTAACGACCCTTTGATGGACTGCAAAGAATGTAAGGCCCGCTTCCGTGCTGACAAGCTGATTGAAGATTATATGGTAGCCCAAGGCACGCCAAATCCCTCGGTGGCCGGATGGAGCGACCAGCAGATGGAGGATTACATACGCCAGCATCAAATTCCCTGTCCCGAATGCGGTAAACACAACTTCACCTCAATACGGTATTTTAACCTTATGTTCAAGACCTTTCAGGGCGTCACTGAGGATTCCAAATCGGAGCTGTATTTAAGGCCCGAAACGGCACAGGGTATATTCGTCAACTTCAAGAACGTGCTCAGAACATCAAGAAAAAAGATCCCCTTTGGAATCGGGCAAATAGGTAAAGCCTTCCGCAATGAGATCACCCCTGGCAACTTCATCTTCCGAACCAGGGAATTTGAACAGATGGAGCTGGAATTCTTCTGCAAACCTGGAGAGGACATGGAGTGGTTCCAATACTGGAAGGATTTCTGCAAGAAATGGCTCATCGATTTGGGGATGAAGGAAGAGGACATTCGCTTAAGAGATCACTCTCCGGAGGAGCTGTCCCATTACAGCACAGCTACCACCGACATAGAATACCGGTTCCCCTTTGGGTGGGGCGAAGTTTGGGGCATAGCCAACAGAACGGATTTTGACTTAAAACAGCATGCAAACTACTCAGGCGAAAACTTCAATTACCTTGACCCTACCACCAACGAGCAATACATCCCTTACTGTATAGAGCCTTCGGTGGGCGTTGACCGCATAATGCTGGCCTTCCTATGCAACGCCTATGATGAGGAACAGCTGGAAGACGGAGATGTAAGAACGGTATTGAGGCTGCATCCCGCTCTGGCTCCATTTAAAGCGGCAGTGCTACCGCTTGTGAAAAAGCTACGCGAACCAGCAGAGCAGCTATATCTTAAGCTGCTTAAGAAATTCATGGTGGACTATGACGAAACCGGTAGCATCGGCAGGCGCTACAGGCGCCAGGATGAAATTGGAACTCCCTTCTGCATCACCGTAGATTTCGATACTCTGGAGGACAACACCGTTACAATTCGAGATAGGGACTCCATGGATCAGATAAGGATCAAGATGGATGAAATAGAAGATTATCTGGAAGAGAAAATACAGTTTTAAAAGAGCAGCCGGTTATACGCCCGGCTGCTCTTTATTTTAGATAAACCCCTTCTGGCTAAGCTTTTAATGCTAATTAACCTATTTGAACGCCTCTTTCTTTGCAAAATTCCAAACCATAATCTTCTATGCTCTCCTTTGGATCAGTCAAAGCTTTTTATCCAACAATCAACAATTTGCTTACCAAAGGAATTACTTTCTATAACAACAAAAATCGTAACTTTTTGATGGTTGCATTTTTATTCATTTCATTGTATAATTATTAATACGGATTTTAAAAGGGGGGGCAAAAAGTGGATACTCAAGAGATAATAGTCCTTGATAGGAAATACTATATGAATACTTTCGGGGAAAGGCTCCCGGTGGTATTCGAATACGGCAGACAATCCACCCTGTACGATAAAGAAGGAAGAGCTTATACCGATTTTGTAGCCGGAATAGCGGTCAACGTGCTTGGCTACGGCCACCCTGCCCTGGTAGAGGCCATTGCCTCTCAGGCCCAAAAACTGATACACTGCTCAAACCTGTTTTACATCGAAGCTCAGGCGAAGGCAGCAAAGCTTCTGGTAGAAAACGGCTGCGGCGACAGGGTATTTTTTGGAAACAGCGGGGCCGAAGCCAACGAAGGAGCCATTAAGCTGGCCAGAAAATATTTTCGGGACAGGGGCGTCAATAAATATGAAATAATAACCGCCACAAATTCCTTCCATGGGAGAACCCTGGCTACCCTTGCTGCCACAGGCCAGGAAAAATACCAAAAACCCTTTGTACCCATGCCCCAGGGTTTTAAAAGCGTACCCTACAACGATTTGGAAGCTCTAAAAAACGCCATTACCGATAACACATGCGCCATCATGCTGGAGCTGATACAGGGTGAGGGGGGAGTTATAGAGGCTGATTACGGATATATAAAGGGCGTAGAACAGCTGTGCAAGGAAACCGGCATCTTGCTCATACTCGACGAGGTTCAAACCGGCATGGGGAGAACCGGTAAGCTGTTTGCATATCAGCATTATGACATACAGCCCGACATCATCACCCTCGCAAAAGGGTTAGGTGGCGGCGTGCCCATAGGAGCCATAATAGCTAAAGAAAGCGTAGCTTCAGCCTTTGAGCCTGGCAGCCACGGCTCGACCTTTGGTGGAAATCCGTTAGCCTGCGCAGCAGCCATAGCC
>JAMNZI010000118.1 GCA_023622385.1 Bacillota bacterium
CGACCAATGCTCACCATCCATTTTCCCTTATTAATCCTCCTTCCGTTGCCTGATCATATTGCATTGCCCTTCACGTGCTTATACGTATAAGTTTAGCAGCAGCTTCTAAAAGCTCTGTCCTGTATTCTTGTGCAAGGTCATTCAACCCGCCAGGTATCTCATTTTCTTCGCTCTGCATCCCCAGATCATCAGGAGGATTGGGTAGATCCCGCACCTGCATGCAATCACCGCGATAAGATCTCCAAGGTCTACGCGGGCGATATAGTAACAATATAACGGGATTGTGAACACTAATTTATACGTATAAATTAGGCTGCAAATAAACAGGAATGCGCTACTTTTGAAATAAATCTATGCTCTCCTAGTCCCAAACGGCATCAAACATAACCCGCTTTATTTATACGTATAAATTTTAAAGCATATGAGCAGATTTGTCAATAACAACCAGCCAAAAAGCAAAAAAGGCAGCTTACGCCGCCTTTTTTGCTGCTAAAGAAACCGCAAAAGCGCTTCAGTTTATAGATTTGGTACGAATCTCCTGCAATATCCTATTCATGAACTCATCGAGGGACATAGCGCCCAGGTCTCCTTTGCCCCGGGCCCTTACTGCCACCGTCCCGTTTTCCTGCTCCTTATCGCCCAGCACAAGCATATACGGAATCTTCTCCAGCTGAGCCTCTCTCACCTTGTACCCAATCTTCTCGTTTCTGAGGTCCGTCTCTACCCTGATGTCTGCATCCCTGAGCTTTTGAGCGACCTCTTCCGCATAGGCATTGGCCCTATCGGTAACGGTAAGTATGCGCACCTGTACCGGCGCCAGCCACGTCGGGAAAGCGCCCGCAAAGTGCTCAATTAGGATACCTATAAATCGCTCAATGCTTCCAAACACTACCCGATGTATCATCACAGGACGATGCTTTTCCCCATCCGGGCCAACATAGGTCAGGTCAAACCTCTCGGGCATCTGGAAATCCAGCTGGATAGTTCCGCACTGCCACGTCCTGCCTATGCTGTCTTCCAAATGGAAGTCGATCTTGGGCCCATAAAAAGCCCCGTCCCCTTCATTGATCTTGTATTCCAGCCCCTTGGTCTCCAGCGCTTCCTTGAGCGCATTGGTGGCCCGCTCCCAGTCCTCATCCGAACCCATGGAGTTCTCCGGCCTGGTGGACAGCTCCACATGGTACTTAAACCCAAATATGCCGTAAAAGTAATCCACCAGGTCAATAACGCCCAGGATCTCGTCCTTTATCTGCTCGGGCAACATAAATATGTGGGCATCGTCCTGCGTGAAACAGCGCACCCGCATAAGGCCATGGAGCACGCCCGACAGCTCATGCCGATGGACAAGCCCCAGCTCGGCCACTCTGAGGGGCAGGTCCCTGTAGCTGTGTATCTTGCGCTTGTACAGGATCATGCTGCCTGGACAGTTCATGGGCTTTATGGCATAATCCTCGCCGTCAATCTTGGTGAAATACATGTTTTCACGATAATGGTCCCAGTGTCCGGAGCGGATCCATAGATCGCGATTTAATATGATGGGAGTCTTTATCTCCTGATAGCCCCTCTTGTAATGCTCCCTTCTCCAGAAATCCTCCAGCGTATTGCGAATTATCATGCCCTTTGGATGGAAGAAAGGAAACCCCGGCCCCTCTTCGTGAAGGCTGAAGAGGTCAAGCTCCTTGCCCAGCTTTCTGTGGTCCCTCTTCTTTGCCTCCTCCAGGCGCTGCAAATACTCATCCAGCTGGCTCTTTTTGGGGAATGAAATCCCATATATCCGCTGCAGCATTTTGTTTCTCTCATCACCGCGCCAGTAAGCACCGGCCACGCTGAGCAGCTTTATGGCCTTGACCATACCGGTGGAGGGAAGGTGCGGGCCGCTGCACAGGTCCACAAAATCCCCCTGTTTGTAAAACGAGATCTCCTCTCCTTCCGGTATGTCCCCAATGAGCTCCACCTTATATGGCTCGCCTTTCTCTTTCACGAATTCAATAGCCTTTTCCCTGGGCAGCACAAACCTCTCAAGGGCCAAATCCTCTTTGACTATCCTGTTCATCTCCTCTTCAATGGCCTGCAAATCCTCCGGCGAAAAAGGCTTTTCCACATCGAAATCATAATAAAACCCGTTATCTATGGCAGGCCCAATGGACAGCTTAGCGTCGGGAAACAGCCTTTTGACAGCCTGCGCCATGATGTGAGATGAGGTATGCCAAAAAACCTTTTTCCCTTCATCATCGTCAAAGGTAAGTATATTGAGCTGGCAGTCCTCATGTAGTTTTGTCGACAGGTCAACGGTGCGCCCATTCACCTGCGCAGCCACAGCCGACTTTGCCAGCTTCATGCTTATATCCTTTACTACATCAGCTATGGCCGTTCCTTCGGGATACTGCTTTACCGAGCCGTCTTTCAACACCACGTTCACCATACCGCTTTCATCCTTTCATATAGAATTATAAACATTGAAACAGATATCATATAAAGCGAACACAATATTTATGAAGGCAATTAAAAAACCTCTCATCCCTTAAAGGGACGAGAGGCTACCCGCGGTTCCACCCTTATTGGTCCCAAAATATGAGGACCCACCTCCATCGGCCGTTAACGGAGCCAACCGCCATGCTCAAAGGGTGGTCTTCAACTGGGCCTAGTGCGGGATGCTTCCAGCCTCTGGCATCCCTTCTCTATCACCGGTTTCCAGCCTACTCTTCCTTATCATCGCATGTAAAATATCAACTTTAAATTGGTTTGGAATTATTATAATCCAGCATCACCCATAAGTCAAGACCTCCCAATTTTCAATTCTGTGGATACAGCCCTTCGTAGCTCATAACCACTTTTCCCCTGAAGACCTTATTTATGGTGTTTAACAGCTCGGTATTCTTTATCTTATCACACCCATGTATGGTGATCTTGCTCGGCGCGATGGTTATGAGCGAGCTTATGAGCAAATCGTCATAGCTCATCTCAGTATCCGATATCTCCCTAGCCAGCTCCTTCAGTATGTCGTTGTTTATGACCCTCATGCTGTCATCCAGCAGTATATATCTCCTGTCATCTTCCACCAATACGTGGACCTCCCTTACCTTTGGCTCCTGGATCTCCACAAAATACCTGAGCAGCTTGATAAACTCGTTGTACTCCCTTTCCACCAGCAGTTCTTCTACTATCTTATCCATGATTTCTATCAATTCCTTCATGAAGTCCTTTAACCTAAACCGTACAAAACCATCTACGATGAGCTCATTGTGCGTATCCAGGTGCTCTAAAATTCGCTGCCTTATGGGGTCATGCCATTTTTCCTTCAACTGGCTAAACAGGTTATCGTATTCCTTACCTTCAAATATGGTATTTAATACTTCCTCCCTTATCTGCTCCCTGTCCTCATTTTCAAAATAAAAATATTCATTTTTTATGACCCTCTCAATCATCATTTGCTGTAAGCCGTTTACGATAAAATCCGACAAGATATCGGCAATACGATGTTTAAGACCTTCCTTCAACTCGCCACATGCCTCATAACTGTCGGATTCACTGGTCATAAAATTTATAAACAGCAGGTCACCTGCTTTTCTTTCCTCAATTTTAAACCCTTGAAACCTGATATCTTCCATTTTTTCTATAACCGAATTCATAAGGCCAAGGTTACGTTCCTCAAAACCGATAGAAAAAAAGTGCATCACACCACTCCCTTCATTTAAATCCCTTGACCTAATTGGCTTTTCGACTGAGCCACGCCGATTCTCGGTAAACATTATATGCGCCATTTATTAAATAGTTGATTCATATTAGTAGTATTCCCAACAACGCATCAAATTCATGATGCATTAAATGGTTCCAGAGTAGGACATTTACATTTAAAAATAAAAATTGGGAACGAGCTTTAAAAACACTCGTTCCCAATTTCATCCAGCGGCTGTTATGATCACAGATCACATCCATCATCCAATCCCTGACCAATCCTTTTATATATATCAATCCTCTCATTGAGGTCGGGATACCGGCGCACAATATCGGGCGAAAACATGCCCTTGTTTATATCACGGGTTGCCATCTTCTCATGGCCAATTAAAGCCCATGTGGCATCTATCAGATTTTTAAATTCCTCGTTCCTCAAATGAGGGCACACAAAGGACTGCCTGGGAGAGTTTATGTCTTCACCGCTTATCTGGAAAAAGCCATAACGCTCGCACAATTCCTTCACTCTCTTCAGCTGCTGCATGGTATTTCGCGAAGGCATGTAGGTCACGGCGTTAAATCCCAGTTGGCCTATTACCTGAAATAGCAATTCGAGATAATCGTCCTCAAATTTCTGGCTTCTCTTATCGCCGGTGACCGAATCCCCAACATCGCCCAAATAGGCATAGGCCAAGACAGCCCCAATATTTCTTGCCAGCTCAACCACTTCCCTTATATCGGGGCATTCCAGCGTAGCATCAATATAAAACCGCGGAACCAGATCGCTCTTTAAAGCCCCCAACAGGTCGTATTCATAAAACTGATTATCGGCATCCTGAAGATATCGGGCTACCCTTGGATTAAGCTCCAACCCTAAATCGTTTGCCAAAAAATCGACCAACGCCTGACCTCTCCCCAATTTAGCCACCAGCTTAAGCGACAGGGCATACAGCAGGTGGCGTTCGGTTATGCTCCCGCCTTCATGGCTTTTGGATAAGGGCACGACATCGTCTTCAAAGCTGAGGTGGATGCCAAACGGCTGAAAGATCTCGTTAATCCTGTCCACCATAAGGGCATTCCGCTTATTCCTCTCCTTGACATAAGGAGCAAAAAAGTCCTTCACCCTATCGATCTGATGGTGCGGTATGCCGTGTATGGCCACATATGCGATGGACTTCTGATCCGGGTTGTTGATCCTCCTGCCCTTCAAGGGGGTACCTGAAAAGTCGGCCCGGCATTCAACCCCTATAGTGGTAGCAATGCCCGCGATTTTCCCCGCTTCGATGAACTCCATAGCCCCGCTTATGGAATCATGGTCCATGATGCCGGCAGTTTTAAGCCCCGCCCTATAAGCCATCCATATGGCCTTCGTGGGAGAATAGGGAGAAAAGGAATATGTAGTGTGTATGTGGTTGTTGACATCATCGCCCTGCTGCGGCCTCTCTATTTTCCCCTCTTGCACTTTTTGCATCAGCGCTCTTAAAGCCTGCAATCTAACGCTCACATCATCATGATTTAACTGCTCCTCATACCGCATGATCTCAGCATCCATGATAAATCCCCCGCTTACTTGATTTGATTTTTCCTCTGTAACAGCCGATACACTTTGTTGTCTTATTTAGGCTGTGTGTTAGTAGCCGTATCGCATTAATAGCCACTTACCTTGCCACATGGTTTTGACTATCATCAGCCGTTTCTCATCTTTTCAAGCCCCATACACCACACGCGTTAAGCCTTCTTTCAGAGCTAGGTATTCATCACCAATGTTATACAGGCTTGTGATGCATTTTCTATATTATTATATCAAATTATGAGGGAATATGAAGTAACTATTCCCATGTTGGCAACAATGGCATAATATATTATAATTAACAATAAATAGAAAACGTTGGAGGTTAGAAATGATGAAATTAGCATTTACAACATTAGGAAGCCCCGATTGGAGCTTTGAGAAAACTTTACATGAGGCTCAAAAGTTGGGCTTCGATGCCATTGAAATCAGAGGAATAGAGGGAAAGATGCTTGCCAATGAAATCCCTCAATTTTTCCCCGAAAACCAAGCCGAAACGAAGAAGAAACTCAAAGAACACAATTTAAAAATATGCGGCTTTGGGACATCCGTCAGGTTTGATGATGCAGACAAATATGACGCCATGATTCAAGAAGGCAAAACCGCAATTGATATATGCAGCCAGATGGAAATACCTTATATAAGGGTATTTGGTGACAGAATTCCTTCCGATAATGTAAGGGACCAAATAATTCAAAATGTCATAAAGGGGATAAAAGAATTATGTTTATATGCCCGGGGCAAGAATGTAAAGGTTCTTTTGGAAGTTCACGGTGACTTCAACACCATCGAAAATGTGGCGGCCGTCGTAGATGGAGTAAAAGACTACCCGGAGTTTGGCATACTATGGGATATTCAGCATAGCGACAAGATATATGGGGACGATTACATGAAATTCTACAGCCAAATTAAGCCCTATATCCTCCATACCCATATAAAGGATCACAAAAGGAAGGACGGAAATTTTGAGCTGTGCCTGGTTGGGGAAGGAGATATACCGATAAAAGATATAGTAAAAACATTGATAGCGGATGGCTACGATGGCTATTTCTCTTTAGAATGGGAAAAGAAATGGCATCCGGAACTGCCGGATGCGGAGATAGCATATCCGGCCTACGTTGAATATATGAAAAGCATATAGGAGGAAGGTATAACTATGAAAAAACTGAGGGTTGCAATAATCGGCTACGGGAGAAGCGGTAGGAATATTCATAGGCATCTTTTAAGCCAACTGCCCGAATTGTACGAAATTGTCGCCTACGTGGAAAAAGATGAGCAGCGGCGAGACATGATAAAAAAAGAGAACGATTGTATAGTCTTTTCGGATTATACAGAACTTTTTGGCAGAGATGACATCGATTTTGTGATCAATGCATCATACAACCATCAGCATGCTCCCATATCAATAGATCTATTGAAACATGGGTTTAACGTATTATCGGAAAAACCCGCAGCGGGAAGCGTAGCAGAGTTTGAAGAAATCATGAAAATCGCAAAGGAAAATAAACGTTACTATTATGTCTTCCAACAATATCGGTTCTCCCCTTCATACATGAAAGTTAAAGAGGTAATTAGTTCAGGAGTATTGGGGAGAATCCTTCAGATAAACCTGAACTACTCCAATTTTAAGCGGAGATGGGATTGGCAGACAGTACAGGCCTTCCAGGGCGGCAGTTTGTGGAACACAGGTCCACATCCGGTGGATCAGGCGTTGGACCTCATGGGATTCCCCGAAGATGTAAAAGTCTTATGTTTAATGGACAGAGCTCATACATATGGTGATGCCGAGGACTACGTAAAATTAATA
>JAMNZI010000052.1 GCA_023622385.1 Bacillota bacterium
TCTTAACCTCTTGACCACGGGGCCACAAATGGTGACCCATCGGCGATTCGAACGCCGGACACCTGGATTAAAAGTCCAGTGCTCTACCACCTGAGCTAATGGGTCACACATCAATGACCTCCATCAAATCTTTGATACAATATCCCTTGCCACCACAATTCCGGTCACCGATGCCTGCATAAGCCCACGGGTGATGCCCGCACCATCTCCGATGGCGTACAAATTCTTAATAGGAGTCTCAAACCTGCTGCTGACCTCTATCTTGCTGCTGTAAAATTTAACCTCGACGCCGTACAATAACACATCACGGGAATAAAGCCCCGGCGCTAGCTTGTCAAACGCCTTCAACGCCTCCACTATTGATGTAAGATAACGCTGGGGTAGAACATAGCTCAAATCCCCTGGCACAGCGCTCTTTAAAGTAGGAATGGTAACCGACTTTTTAAGCCTGCTGTAGTCTGTTCTCCTACCCATAAGCAGGTCGCCCAGACGCTGCACCATGATGCCGCCGCCAGTCAGCATGTTGGCCAGATAAGCGATATACTTGCCATACTCTATGGGTTGATTAAAAGGTTGTGTAAAACGGGTAGAAACCAGTACGGCGAAATTGGTGTTATCGGTCTTAAGGGCCGGGTCGGCATAGCTATGGCCATTTACAACGGCTATCTTGCCATCATAGTGCTCTTCCGACACCACACCTCCCGGATTCATGCAGAAAGTTCTCACCTTATTCTCAAAGGTATCGGAGTAATATACCAGCTTGGCTTCATATAAATCCTTTGTAAGATGATCCATAACGGCATTGGGCACTTCAACCCGTACGCCGATGTCCACTTCGTTGTTGTAAATGGGAATGCCGTGTTTTTTGGCCTGCTGAGCTAGCCACTCGGCTCCCGCACGACCCGGAGCTACTACTACATAGTCGCAGTCTATGATCTCCTCCCGTCCCTGCTTTCGTACCACGACACCAGCAGCTTTGCCATCATTTACAACTATGTCAACAGCCTCTGTCATTGGGCTAAAACTAACATTCGCCTGACTGATGAGGTATTCATACATTGCTTTAAGCACATCAATAGCCTTCTCCGTACCTAAATGCCTTACACCACACGGAATCAAACGTATACGATGCCTTAATGCCTGATACTTTATCTCTTCTATCCTGGCAGAGTTGATGCCGTAAAGTGTGGCGGTAGCCCCAAAGCTTAAATATATATCATCGGCATATTTTATCAGCCGGTCAGCTTCATCCTCATCCATATAATCCAGAATACGGCCACCCACTTCGGCGCTTTGCGTTAGCTTACCATCGCTAAAAGCTCCTGCACCACCCCATCCACTTACTATGGCACAGG
Organism: Bacillota bacterium; assembly: GCA_023622385.1. Taxonomy (GTDB): domain Bacteria; phylum Bacillota; class Clostridia; order Caldicoprobacterales; family Caldicoprobacteraceae; genus Caldicoprobacter. The sequence goes on from JAMNZI010000052.1 coordinate 1,356, forward strand.
GATGACAGTTGGCACATTTCCCCGTTTCCCGTGCAGGGCATACCCTCCTATTTAGATGGGGCCCTTTATCTACCATCAGCACCTTCAATTCCTTCTTTTGTTTGATGAGCTCGAGAGCCGTAAAAATACCTGCTGGCCCCGCTCCTATTATCACCACATCGTATCTCTCCATAGCTGATGTCGCATTCCCTCCTTAAACTCTTAAAAGGACTTTTAATTAATCTTCACAAAAACCTATAATGCTGTCAATTGGCATCCTTCTAAATAAATTCATCACAGCAAAAGCCGCCCTTGTACAATTTCACGCGCCCAATAAATGATATCAGAAAAACCAACTTAAATCAATCGGCTATTCATTAAAAAAGCCCCTCCTTACAATTTTTAGTAAGAAGGGGCTTTCCTCGTTCTATTAGAAACGCAAAATTACTTCTCCTTTAGGTAATCGTTAAGCGCCTTTACCAGTTCATCTACATCGATTCCATGAACTGCCGATGCTTCTTCCAGCGTTTCTCCAGTGGATATAGGACATCCCAGACAGTGCATGCCAAACCGCAGGAAAATCGGAACTGTACCACGGTCAATCTGCAGCACCTGGGCAATGGTCATATCCTTGGTTACCTGTGCCATTGCTCTACCTCCTTTATTCTTTTTCCTTTTTACATCATACACCTGCTTACGCCAATAATCAATCCCTTTATTTATGTTTTAGTCTATCTCATTCAGATTATACGGCGTCTCTTGATATACATAGTAGTTTAACCAGTTAGCGAACAGCAGGTTTGCATGGCTGCGCCAATTCACTATAGGTATAGCATTTGGGTCATCACCTGGAAAATAATTCTTAGGCAGGTCTATGTTAAGCCCCTTAGCTTTATCCCTTTCATACTCCTCTTTGAGGGTAAGAGGGTCATATTCGGAATGGCCTGTTACAAACACCTGCCTGCCATTTTTAGAAGCAACTATATAAATTCCTGCTTCCTCGGACTCAGCCAAAATCTCGAGCTCAGGAACTTTGAGTATGTCCTCCTTCCTCACCTCGGTATGCCTGGAATGCGGCACATAGAATACATCATCAAAGCCCCTGAGCAGCTTTTCGTTCTTTTTACACACCTTATGGGGGAATACTCCAAACATCTTTTGTGGCAACTTATACTTGGGTATTCCATAATGGTAATAAAGCCCCGCCTGAGCGGCCCAGCATATATGGAAGGTGGAGAAGACATGGGTTTTGCTCCACTCCATTATCTCCTTAAGCTCCTCCCAGTAATCCACTTCTTCAAATTCAAGATGCTCCACCGGCGCACCTGTTATAATCATTCCGTCAAACTTCTGCTCACAGATTTCATCAAAGGTGTTGTAGAACTTTATAAGGTGTTCCTTGGAAGTATTCTTGGATACATGGCTTTTGGGATGAAGCAGCACTATATCTACCTGCAAGGGCGAATTGCCCAGCAGGCGCAATATCTGGGTCTCGGTCACCACCTTATTGGGCATGAGATTCAATATCGCGATCTGTAAAGGCCTGATATCCTGGTGTAAAGCCCTGTCTTCAAACATTACGAAAATATTTTCATTCATCAATGTTTCGGCAGCTGGCAGATCGTTGGGTATCTTTATTGGCATATCTCATCTCCCTTCCTAAACTTCTTTGAATAGATCGGTTGACAGATACCTCTCCCCTGTATCGGGCAATATTACCACTATGGTTTTGCCTTCGTTTTCCTTTCGCTTGGCAACCTGTGTTGCCGCAAAAGCAGCTGCACCTGAAGATATTCCTACCAGCAAACCTTCAGTCCTTGCAAGGGCTCGCGAAGTATTGTAAGCCTCCTCCGTTTTCACCGTTATGATCTCATCTATGATGCTGGTATTGAGAACATCGGGTACGAAACCAGCCCCTATGCCCTGAATCTTATGCGGGCCTGGCTTGCCTCCCGACAACACCGGCGAATCAAAGGGCTCTACGGCTATAACCTTTACACTGGGCTTGCGCTGTTTCAAAACCTCTCCAGCACCAGTAACTGTACCGCCTGTTCCCACCCCTGCTACCAATATATCAACTTCTCCATCGGTATCACGCCATATTTCCTCGGCAGTCGTCCGCCTGTGAATTTCGGGGTTAGCAGGATTCTTAAACTGCTGCGGCATAAACGAGCCAGGTATGCTGGCGGCCAACTCCTCAGCCTTCCTTATGGCGCCCCTCATGCCTTCAGCACCTGGAGTCAATACCAACTCTGCCCCCAGTGCTTTCAAAAGGCTCCTGCGCTCAAGGCTCATGGTATCCGGCATAGTAAGAATCAGCCTATAACCCTTGGCAGCCGCTACCAGCGCCAGAGCGATACCGGTATTGCCGCTGGTGGGCTCGATGATGGTGGAATTTTTATCTATCAAGCCCTTTTTCTCCGCATCTTCAATCATGGCAAAGCCTATCCTGTCCTTAACGCTCCCACCGGGATTGAAGTACTCAAGCTTCGCAATCAAACGGGCCTTTAAGCCATTAGCTTGATTATAATTGGTCAACTCCAACAAGGGAGTATTGCCTATGAGATCTGTTAATTTCTTTGCAATTCTAGCCATAATATCACCCTTTCCTTAAAAGAATCTATTGAAATCCTTTTTATTTACGGCTTTATATAAAGCTCAGATATAATACATATACCCATTAATTACTTCCTCCTGGTAGGCATCAGTCAAATCCTTCAGAGTAATGCCATCCACCACTTGATTTACCTCATCCCTTATCCTGGCCCATACATACTTGGTTATGCACTGGCGTTCCCGTCTACACTTCTCCCTCTTTTCACCTTGCTTTACGCACTTGACGGGAGCCAAATCCCCTTCCAGGGTCCTTAAGATATCGCCCACCGTAATGTGCTCGGGAGGCTTGGCGAGCATGTAACCCCCCGTAGGGCCTCGGGCGCTTTTTACCAGCCCAGCCTTTTTGAGCTCAAACAACACCTGTTCAAGGTATTTTCTAGGAATATTATGCCGTTCGGCAATGCTTTTTACCGGGACGCTGTCTTCTAAAGAGTTCAACGCCAGGTCCAGCATGGCTTTAACCCCATATCTTCCCCGAGTCGAAATAGTCATAATCAGCCGTTCACTGCCTTTCTCAAAGCCTGCTCTAGGTCATATATTAGGTCATCCACATCCTCTATGCCCACCGAAATCCTGATCATATCAGGTGTAACCCCTGCTGCACGCTGCTCCTCTTCCGACAGTTGGGCATGGGTAGTACTTGCAGGGTGGATCACAAGGGACTTGGCATCGGCGACATTGGCCAAATGAGAGAATATCTCTAGGCTATTGATAAACCTTTTGCAGGCATCTATATCGCCTTTTATGCCAAAAGTGAATATAGATCCCGCTCCTTTAGGAAAATACCTCTGGGCCAGTTGGTAGTATTTGTTCCCTTCAAGGTTTGGATAATTGACCCATGAGACTGCCGGATGAGATTTCAAATATTCCACAATCTTCCTGGTGTTGGATACGTGCTTTTCCACTCTCAAGGACAGGGTCTCAAGCCCCATCAGCAGGAGGAAAGAGTTGAACGGGCTTATGCAGGCACCCGTATCTCGTAATAACTGGGCCCTGGCTTTCATGATATAAGCCGCAGGGCCAAAGGCTTTAGTATAAATAAGTCCGTGATAGCTGGGATCGGGCTGTGTAAGCCCCGGAAACTTTCCGCTGGCTTCCCAATCAAATTTTCCTGCATCCACTATCACTCCGCCTATGGATGTACCGTGCCCGCCTATGAATTTAGTGGCCGAATGTACCACTATATCGGCACCATATTCTATAGGCCTTATCAGGTAAGGGGTACCGAATGTGTTGTCAACGATGAGAGGGATGCCATTATCATGAGCGATTTGGGCCACTGCTTCGATGTCCACCAAGTTTATGCCAGGATTCCCTATGGTTTCGATAAATAAGGCCTTGGTTTTATCGCCTATGGCCTTCCTAAAGTTATCCGGATCATCGGGATTTACAAATATCACCTTTATGCCTAGCCTGCTGAGAGTCATAGAAAACATGTTGTAAGTTCCACCATACAATGTGCTGGCAGATACTATCTCATCCCCGGCTGATGCGATATTTAAAATAGCATACATGATAGCGGCCGATCCCGAGGCAACAGCCAAGGCTCCTACGCCACCCTCTAAAGCCGCCATCCTCTTTTCGAAGACGTCGGTGGTAGGGTTCATAATCCTGGTGTATATATTGCCTTCCTCCTGAAGAGCAAACAGCTTGGCGGCATGGTCAGTATTTTCAAAGACATAGGACGTGGTTTGATAGATGGGCACAGCCCTGGCCCCCGTTACCGGATCAGGAGTTTGCCCCGCATGCACCTGCAATGTGTCAAAACCGAGCTTCCTTTGGCTCACTTGTATCATCCCTCCTTATAAAATAGAATATAAACCCGGCTAAATATGGGATTTATTGACTAAATATAATAAATCAATGAAGACGCTTCCATCTTCTTTCTATATTCATTTACTAGGTCTTCAATGGTTAAGGAATTTAGCACGCTGCTAATTCTGTGGTTTATCTTACTCCAAACGTTTTTCTCCAAGAATTTCTCCATTACATCCTGAATGCCGGCCTCCTGCCGCAATGGCTCCACTACCGAAAGCTCGCCTTCCAATACCCTAAGTACATCTCCCACCGTGGTGCTTGCGCTGTCACACGCCAGCATATAACCACCGCGTGAACCTTTGATGCTCTTTACCATACCCGCCTTTTTAAGCGCGTTAAACACCTGCTCCAGATATTTTTCCGAAATTCCCTGCCTTTCAGCTATGCTGTTGAGCGTCGTATATCCGCCTTTTGAGTACACAGCTAAATCAACAATAGCTCTCAATCCGTATCTGCCTTTAGTGGATACTTTCATCGGAGCCTTCTACCCTGCCTCTCCTTTCTTCTCTAAATAGGCAAAGCTTAAATTATGTCTACTAATCCTATATGAATAATATTATTTATAAATATTACTACACTTGTTTTGGATTGTCAAACATATTTTATTGTAACATAATGCCGAAAAAGACAAAACGATTTTAAAAGGAGCTTCTCCTTAAAGCCGAGAAACAAGATCCTGAAGGCATAGGCTTTTACCAATAAACAATTGTGCATTCCCTTCAGTCTATCCCCTAAACCTTTCCATCATGATTTTTTATCCTTTAACTGGACATACTAATGATGCCGAAAAACTTGCGGTCATAAAGGAGGATTTTTATGCACCAACCTGCGTTGCCCACAGTAGCTTACTTTTTTACGGAGCATGGCCTTGACCCTTCACTTCGTATATATGCCGGTGGACCGGGTATACTGGCTAGGGACTACTTAAAAGCAGCAATGGGTGAAGAAAGGATTGCCCAGGAGATCATCCTGGGAATAGGTGGAGTTAACGCCTTAAAAGCGATGGGAATACAGCCTGACGTATACCATTTTAACGAAGGCCACGCCGTTCTTGCAGGCTTTGAGCTTATTAGGCAAAATATGGCTGAAGGAATGAGCTCCGATAAGGCTTTAGAAGCAGCCCGAAATAAAATCCTATTTACTACCCATACCCCTGTGATCGAAGGCAATGAATCCCACCCAATAAATCAAATGATGTACATGGGTGCCAATAATACCCTGAACTATGAACAAACTATATGCCATCGGTGGTCCACCATTTAACATAACGGTAGCGGCCTTAAGGCTATCAAGAATATCCAACGCCGTATCGCAGCTCCATTGCCAAACAGCTCAAAAGCGTTATATCAAGTGCTTCTCTCAATGAAGTAATGCCAACCTATTACCACAACCGCCAGAAATGGATCGATATGATGAGAAACAACGTACTCAGCACTGAGGACAGGTTCAACATCAAGAGAATGATGGATGAATTCTATTCGCTGATGCATATTAAAAATGACTAGTAAGCTCAAAATGGCAAAAAGAACAGCATTTGAATGAAGCACTAAGAATCGCCTTGTGTGAGCTGTTGGATTTATCCTATTGACACGCAAACAATCTCATTCACACGTTGATATTATTGGGGTTTGCTGGTATCATATAATGGAGACAAAGCCTTTGTAAATGAGGATGGTTTTTATGGCTCTGTGTACGTTTGATAACAACTACCATATGTTTGATGTAACGCCAGTGGAAAACCTGTTTATACAGGAATTCATGCTAAAAGCTCCGGGAGACTTCGTAAAGGTGTATCTTTACGGGCTCAAGCAGTGCTACCATCCTGAATATGCTGAAAATTCGCTGGAAAGCTTTGCCCGTGCCCTGGAGCTTGACCAAGAAGTGGTTATAAATGCTTTTCACTACTGGGAAAGACAGGGTATATTGAAAATTCTTGAAAACGAAGAAGGGAAGTTTTCCGTACAATACTTCAACATAAAGGATATCATATACAATAAAAACTTGACCTGTGAGAATACGCTATACAAGTATAGGGATTTCAATCAAAACCTCCAGCTCATCTTCGATAAGCGGCTGCTTACGCCCCAGGAATACCTCAAAATATACGATTGGCTCGAAGTCCTCCAACTGCCCAAAGAAGTCGTGCTCATGATGATACGGTTTTACATATCAAAGAAAGGCCCTAACATTAGCATCAACTATCTCGATAAGATAGCGAAGCAATGGGCTAAGGAGGGGATAAACACGCTGCAAAAAGCCGAAGAGTACATAGAAAGCTGTGAATCGTATTATCAGGATACCGCTGCTGTGCTCAAATACCTAGGAATGCATCGGGCCCCCACCAAGGCCGAATTAGAGCTTTACAAAAAGTGGCGCGATGTGTGGGGATTTTCGCTGAACGCCATACTGCAAGCCTGCAAGGAAACAACTAAAACCAGTTCGCCTAGTTTTGGGTATCTAGACAAAATACTAGAAAACCTCAATAGGTTGGGACTTAAGACGCCCCAGCAGATAAATCAATACTTGGAAAACAGGGAAACCATCATTAGCAAAATAAAGAAGATACTTTTTGAACTGGGATATAAGGACACCACCCCCACCCCAGAGTACCAGGCCTTTTACATGAAATGGACAATCCAATGGCAGTTGCAGCATGAGGTCATATTGATTGCATGCAAGCAATGCGTACGCAAGAAGCTGGATACTAGCTTTGAAACGGTAGATGCTATGCTAAAACGCTGGGTAGAAAAGGGTCTGCGCACAAAAGAAGATATCAAGGAGTACCTCAAGAAAAAACAAAAGCTTAATGAACAGATACAAGCAGTCCTCGAACGGATGGGCGAGGAGAGGGCCGTCACTCCGGCCGATCGCAAACTCTTCCTAAAATGGACCGAGGAATGGAAACTGCCTTACGAACTTATACTTCAGGCTGCTGAATATTCAATTATAGCCGAAAATAAATTTTCCTTCATGAACAAGATCCTCTATAGCTGGTATAGTAACGGTATAAAGACGGTTGAGGAAGCCATAAACGATCATGAACGCCATTTGAAAGGGCTATATTTGGTAGCACAAAACAAGCCCTTGAAAAAGCAGGTGGATTTCAACAAGTTCCAGCAGCATACTTATACCGATGAAGAGCTGGAACTGCTGTTTGAGGACATAGAAAACGGCTAATTTTTGGAGGCACTTATTATGAGAGAAGCGATTCTCAAGGAGATATTGAAGGAGTACGAAGATATACGCCATCAGGAAGAAGAGGCTTTAAAACAAAGGGAAAGCTTCATAATGCAAGCCATACCTGAAATCGCTGATATGCGCCGTGCTCTGGTGGAAGTAATGGCACGGCGTTCCATGGAAATAATACGAAATCCCAACAGCTTTAGCCAAGCGCTCGACGATTTGGAACAAAGGATACAAGAGCTAAGACGCAAAGAAAAAGAATTGCTCGCTAAACATGGCTTCCCCCCCGATTACCTCTCCATCCACTACCGTTGCCCAAAATGCCAGGATACCGGATACACTGGAAACCTCATAAAGGAAAAATGCTCCTGCCTTGTTCAAAGGTTGGTCGAAAAAGCATATCAATTATCCGACATAAAAGAGCTGGAACAGCAGAACTTTGATACCTTCGACCCACAAGTATTTCCCGATATGCCCCTTGAAGGCAGCCGGTTGACCCAGAGGGAGTACATGGTCCAGCTTAAAAATCGTCTTATGGAATATATAAGCCAATTCCCTAACAATCAAAGAAAGATCATACTATTTTCGGGCAAGACAGGGCTTGGTAAAACCTTCTTGCTCAACTGTATGGCGAAAGCCATCCTGGATAAAGGGTATACCGTCATGCGCATTTCAGCTTATAAGCTGTTCAATCAGCTGTTCCTCAGCGCTCTGCAGGACAATGAACAAAACCAGTTCCTGTTCAACTGCCTGTTTGAGGTGGACGTGCTCATCATAGATGACCTGGGCACAGAGACTCAAAGAAACAACTTTACCTCTGAGGACCTATTCAACATATTGAATGAGCGCATGATACAGCAAAAACATACTTTTTTATCTACAAACCTGGGCCTCAGCGAAATAAAGGAACGGTATTCTGATCGAATTGCATCGCGATTGTTCGACACTTCCAATACAATGCTGATAAAATTCATAGGTCAAGACATACGGGTAAGAGGAAAAAGCTAATCCTTTATTGCTTGCTATAAAAAGAAGCCCCTTTTACCTCTGTAAAAGGGGCTTCTTTTCAATGTATTTCTTATTCAACTCCTGCTAAACTCAGTTTATCAGCAAAATGACAGCTTACAAGATGTTCATTGCCGTTATCTCCTACATTTACCAAAGGGGGATATTCTTGTTTGCATATATCTTTTGCATAAGGACATCGGGGATGGAAATAACATCCGCTAGGTGGGTTGGAGGGATCTGCCACTTCTCCAGATAAATGCTTTTCAGTATCTCTATATTTAGGATCCGGCTTTGGTACAGCCGCCAACAACGCCTCGGTATATGGATGCTTGGGATTCTTAAATAGCTCTTCGGTTTCAGCAAGTTCCACTAATCTCCCTGTATACATTACGGCCACTCTATCGCTTATATGTTCTACTACCCCCAAATCGTGGGAAATAAATAAATAGGTAAGATGGAATTGTTCTTGTAAATCCTGCAAAAGATTTAACGTCTGGGCTTGGATAGATACATCCAATGCCGATACTGGCTCATCACACACTATCAATTTCGGATTTAAAGCTAATGCTCTCGCTATCCCTATACGCTGGCGCTGCCCACCACTAAAAGCATGGGGATATCTTATCATATACTCTGGCCTTAAGCCTACTGCTTTCATCAACTCTGCTACTCTATCTTCCAATTCTTTCCCTTTTGCTACTCCATTTACCAAAAGCGGTTCACCTATAATATCCCTTACCGTCATTCTTGGATTCAACGAAGAATATGGATCTTGAAATATCATCTGCATGTGCCTTCTTATTTGTTTTAGCTCTTTTCTGTCTAATTGCGGTATATTTATTAAATTACCGTCTATGTTAAACAGAACTTCGCCTTCTGTCGGCTCTATCGCTCTGAGAATAGCTCTACCTGTAGTAGTTTTGCCGCTGCCGGACTCTCCAACTAATCCTAAAGTTTCCCCTTCCCTTATATAAAAGCTTACATTATCTACTGCTCTTACCTCTCCCACCTTCTTTTTCCAAAACCCTTTTTGAATAGGGAAATATTTCTTTAACCCTTTTACATCGAGTAATATACTGCTATTCATTTCCTATCTACCTCCGTATAAAAAGCAACTGACCTTATGCCCCGTATTTATCTCTATTTCAGGCGGCTCCTCTTTATCGCATATACCTTTCATATATGATGGACACCTAGTATGAAATCTACATCCCGTGGGCAAATTGTAAGGATCCGGTACCATACCCTCTATGGACTCCAATCTTCCTTTAACCTTCTTGCCTACTTTAGGTATGGATTTCAACAACGCCACAGTATATGGATGTTTAGGATTATAGAAAATTTCATCCACTGGCGCACTCTCCACTATCTTCCCCAGATACATGACGGCCACATCATCTGCCATCTCGGCTACTACTCCCATATTATGGGTGATCAACATTGTGGCCATGCCCATCTCTTTTTGCAAATTCTTTATAAGGTCCAAAATTTGTGCTTGTATGGTAACATCCAGCGCCGTCGTCGGTTCGTCCGCTATTAAGAGGCTTGGATTGCTAGACATGGCCATAGCTATCATTGCTCGCTGACGCATTCCCCCTGAAAGTTCGAAAGGATATGCATCTACCCTCTTTTCTGGATTCGGTATCCCTACTCTTCCCAATAAATCTATTGCTCTCTTTTTCGCTTGCTCTTTTGTAACATTTTTTTGATGTAATAAAATTGCTTCCATTATCTGATTTCCTATGGTATATACTGGGGCAAGTGCAGTCATCGGCTCTTGAAACACCATCGCAATCTCTTTGCCCCTTATATCCCTAATTTCTTGGCTGGTAGAATTAAGCTTAGCCAAATCTACAGGACCATTCTCTGTATGAAGTATGATTTCACCTTCAACGATTTTTCCTCGCGGAGGAAGAATCTGTAAAATAGAGTGAGCCGTTATGCTCTTACCACATCCGGATTCCCCCACTACCCCAAAGGTTTTGCCTTTTTCTATTTTAAAATTAACCCCATCTACAGCTTTAACTACGCCTTCGTCAAGAAAAAAGTAAGTCTTCAAATTTTTGACTTCTAACAAAACATTATTGCTCATGGAATTATCCTCCTTATCTTGAATAAGGATCTGCTGCATCTCGTAAACCATCACCTAAAAAGTTAAAGGCGAGTACGGTAACTATTATGAAAAGCGCGGGAATAAGCCTCCAGGGATAATGAGCCACAGCAACTACTTGCTGCGCATCCTGAAGCAATACGCCCCAGCTAACTGCTGGCGGTCTTAATCCCAATCCTATAAAGCTCAAAGAAGTCTCTCCAAGTATCATGCCCGGTATAGAAAGGGTAATAGAGGCTATCAAATGGCTGGCAAAAGAGGGCAACATGTGCCTGACTATTATTCTCCATTCACTAGCACCAATTAACCTTGCCGCTAAAATGAAATCCTCTTCTCTCAAACTGAGTAACCTACCACGTACCACCCTTGCCAGGCCGCCCCATCCTACGAGGGAAAGTATTATAGTAATAGCAAAATATGTTTTTATAACTGGCCAATCTCGAGGAATGGCCGCTGATAAGGCCATCCACAATGGAATTGTGGGAATGGACACCAGAAAGTCTATAGTACGTTGAATGATCTCGTCAACCATTCCTCCAAAATATCCTGAAATTCCTCCGAGCAACGTTCCTAAAATGAAACCCAAAAAGACGCCCACCAAGCCAATGGTTAGCGATATTCTCGCTCCATATACAACCCTTGTAAACAGATCTCTGCCCAATTCGTCGGTTCCAAACAGAAAGACTGGACCATCTTCAGACCCAAATAAGTGCAAGTCAGTCTCAAACAAACCCCACAATTTATATTTATTTCCCCTCACAAACAACCGAACGGGATACTTTATACTTTTATCTTCAACGAAAACTTTACGAAAGGTCTCCATATCCATTTCCTGCTTCATTCCATATACGAACGGCCCTTGGAAACCCTCTTCAGAGAAAAAATGTATCGCGTGAGGAGGAGCATTCTTGTAATCTTCAAACCGCTGCCATGGATCATATGGCGCTATAAATTCGCAAAAGAGTACCATGATATAAAGCAAAGCCAAGACAACCATACTTACCATGGCCAATTTGTGCCGTCTAAATTTCCACCACATCAATTGCCATTGCGAAGCCAAAAATATCTTTTCATCTTCTATTTTTTCTTTTTGCCTTGTAGCTTTTTCTCTTCTTCTTGTAGCGAGTTTAGTAAATAGTTGCAATTGCATCATCATTCCCCTCCTGCATTCCTATATCTAATTCGAGGGTCAACCCACGCTAACAATATATCGGAAATCAACGTCCCCACTAGAGTAAGGGCCCCCATTATCAAGATGAGGCTACCCGCGAGATACATGTCCTGAGCCAAGAGCGCCTGCATGAGTAAAGGACCTATAGTTGGCAGATTAAGAATTATAGATGCTAAAGATTCTCCAGAAAAAATGGCTGGCAATGTCCAACCAATGGTGCTGATCATTGGATTTACAGCTATACGAATAGGGTATTTAAGCAGTAACCTCGTTTCTGATAAGCCTTTTGCCCTAGCGACGGTTACATACTGTTTTCTCAACTCATCCAGCAAGTTCGCTCTCATAGTACGGATATTTCCCGCTACTCCCGAAATTGCAATAATTATTACCGGCACCCATATGTGTTTCAACATATCCAGAAACTTGGCCCAGCTCCAGGGAGCATCTACATATTGCTGAGAAAAAAGTCCGCTAATGTAAACGCCAAATTTGGTATACGCAAACCAAATGATCAATAAAGCCAATAGAAAGCTTGGTACCGAAACGCCAATAAAGCCTATAAATGTGAAGACATAGTCAAATACGGAATATTGCTTAACAGCCGAATAAATGCCAATAGAAACACCTACGATCCATACAAACACAATCGAAAACAACGAAATAAGGGCACTCAAAGCTACCCTCTCTTTAATGAGATCAACAACTGGCCTATTATACCGGAAAGAACGACCAAAATCCCCGTGTAAAATTATATTTTTAATCCAGGTGATATATCTCATATATAGAGGTTGATCCAAGGCATACTGTTTAACTAACCTGGCAACTTCTTCCTCACTGACCAAAACCCCTGAAGTCCTTAATTGTTCCACATAGACCGTCAAGAAATCTCCTGGCGGAAGTTCGATTATAAGAAAGACCACAACGGAAAGAATAAACAGCAGGGGAATTAAACCTAAAAGCCTGCGAACCACGTAACCAGCCATATCTAGTCTCCTTTCTTTTCATTTTCCCTGGATGGCGGTTACCCCACCATCCAGGGAAGTTGTCGCTATTCATCAAAGAAGAGTACTTCACCGGCAAAATTGGCCATAATCTGAAATCCACTTTCCGGAACATTCTTTATCTTCTGGTTAACGATCAAAGGAATCATAACGTCTTCCACCGGTACAATCAGGAAGAGAGAATCGTGCATTGCCTTCTCCCACTTCTCCATATGAGTACCTATCTCTTCCAAGTTCGTGCTTGCTCGCATTTCTCTATAGAGATCAAATACAGCTCTGAGCGACTCAGGTGGTTCTATAGCTCCTTCCGCGCCAGCTCCTCTAGTATACCATCTGTAGAATCCCTCTGATACCTTATAACGATCGGATAAAAATACCCACTCTAACATGTAAGGATTACCCTGCGCTACAGGCAAATCCATCCAGCTCGAAACAATTACTTGAGTTTCATTTGCCTGTACACGCGAACTTAACAGCGCAGACTCCACTTGCTGCATGGTGGTATATATACCTATATTCTTCCAGTATTCGACCAACAGCTCAATCATTGGTATAAAGTCGGTAGCTGGAGCACTTGTTTCTATTATGATTTCCATTCTCTTTCCATCAGGCCTTAAGCGCCAGCCTTCAGAATCTCTCTTATCCAGCCCCATCTCATCGAGCAACTGATTTGCCTTTTCAGGATCATACTCACTGGGGCTTATCCTCGACGGAGAGGCAAAACCATGATAAACCGCATCTATTATTTCATCTCGATTGATGGCAAGATTCAACGCTTGTCTAAATCTCTGATCCCAAACTATTTCACGCCATCCCTCGTCCGGATTGCTGTAATTAAATGTGATCGGGATAGGGCAATGGAATTTTAGAGGTATTACCCTATAACCACCCTTCGCCTCATTCTCTTTATAGAGTGAGATCTCGGTTATGGATACAGCTTGACGCGCTAAGTCGACTTCTCCTCCCATTATCTTCATAGGAAGCATATCTACTGTCGTGACCGAATCGGCCCTTATCTCGTCTATATATGGCAACTGGTTCCCTGCAGCATCCACCTTCCAGTAATAGGGATTACGCTTCAGTATGGCCACTTGCGCGCTGGGCATATCTACTAGCACATAAGGAGCTAAAGTCGGGCATCCAACTCTAGTTGGCTCTAATGCACCGCCTGACCACGTATAGAGGGTATATAACCTATACCATTCATTTTCTCCTAGACCATTCTCTTCTAATAAGGGCTTTAACTCTTCCAACGGCGTATATTTAATATGGAATTTTTTCATATAGTGGCTGGGCTGGAGAAGAGGACCAGAATCCCAGGTTTGCCAATGGAGGCTTAAAGTGTAAGGGAATAATGCGTATGGTTCCTTAAATTTAATACGGAAGGTATATTCATCTACTATTTCCAGTTCACAAGGTGTGCCATCTCGATTTGCAAGCCAGGTAGGGAAAGCCGGGGTAAGTTCTTTATTTAATAGAACATCTTCGTAGGCAAAACGGACATCTTCCGTTGTCACCGGCTGTCCATCCGACCATTTCATCCCTTTTCTCATATAAAAAGTGAAAACTTTTCCATCTTCTGACATCTCAAAATCTTTCAAAACGTTACCTACTGGTTTTTCTCCTGGAGTACCAAACCCAGGCTGGTTCAGTAGCGGTTCACGGGAAATAGCCCACCATTCTCCACCACCTGGACTACCAGGGTTAACTATCCTCAATGTCCCACCATACTTGCCTATTTCAAGTTTAGGCAAATCTTCAACGGGTACCTCTGTGCCTTCCACATAAATTAACGGTTCTTCAGGCAGTCTTTCTTCTACGGGCGGCAACTCTCCTTTTTCTACCTGTTCTGCCAGCATTGGTGCTTCTTTGAAAGAAGTAATTTCTCCTCCACTGTCACTTCCTTCTTCATCAACTTCTTCACCTCCTGTTTCTTCACCCGTTTCTTCAACGTTTCCTCCCTCAACGCTCTCTTGTTCCTTAGAAGTTGTGCCAGATCCACCACATCCACTTAGAAAAGCCACAACAACAAACAAGAGAGCAAACAGCAGAGCAATTGACTTTTTGATTTTTATATTGTTTCTTCCTCTTTTTTATTTTTGTGCTTTTATAAAAAAGAAGAATTTTCCATTCATTTTTTAAGTTTTGTATCAAATTTTTAAATTTTCTATCAAGCAAGCATTCCATTCATTTTGGTTATAAGACATGCCATACATACAAAGATAAGGAGCGCAAGAAACTAGGGATTGAGAAAAGCCGTCAGTACTCCTGGCGGCTTTTCTCATAGTTTGCAAATTTAGTATACTGCCCTAACCACACTAGCTCAATTGTGCCGGTAGGGCCGTTTCGCTGTTTTGCAATTATTATCTCGGCTATATTCTTCTTATCGGTATCAGGATTGTAATATTCATCCCTGTATATAAACACCACTAAATCCGCATCCTGTTCAATTGCTCCCGACTCCCGCAAATCACTTAGCATAGGCCGATGCTGAGTTCTAGCCTCTGGAGCCCGGCTAAGCTGTGACAGCGCTATGACAGGAACTTTTAACTCCCTGGCCAAGGCCTTCAGCGAACGGGAGATTTCGGATATCTCCTGCTGGCGGTTTTCCGCCCTGCCCCTCCCCGACATAAGCTGCAGGTAGTCAATGATCAGTAACCCTAACCCCTTTTCCATCTTAAGCCTACGCGCCTTAGATCGTATCTCCATGACCGAAAGTCCACCGGTATCGTCTATATATATGGGAGCCTGAGACAGCGGCCCGGCGGCCCTCACCAGCTTTAACCAATCCTCTTCGCTTAAATCCCCCGTACGAATCTTCTGCAGCTCCACATTGGCCTCTGAGCTCAACATGCGCTGTACCAACTGCTCTTTGGACATCTCCAAGCTGAATATGGCAACTGGCACTTTCTGGCGTAAAGCTACATACTGTGCCACATTGAGCACAAAGCTAGTTTTGCCCATGGACGGCCGGGCAGCCACTAGTATCAAGTCTGACGGATGGAGGCCCGATGTCTTCTGATCAAATTCGTGGAAACCGGTCGGCAAACCTATTATACCGCCTTTTTTCTTAGAAAGCTCTTCAATCTTGGCGTAAGTGTCAAGGAGAATATTTTTTATGGGCTCAAAATAATTGGCGACCTGCCGTTGAGAGATCTCAAATATCCTCTTTTCGGCTTTATCTAGAATGATATCTAGCTCTTCCTGAGCCTCGTAGCTGTCCCTTATGATCTCGTTGGATGCCGCAATGAGCTGCCGCAATACTGATTTTTCTTCTACTATCTGTATGTAATACTTCAAATTAGCCGTACTGGGGACAGCCACAGACAGGTCAGATATATAAGCCGCCCCACCTACCCCTTCCAGTGTGCCCTTCTGCCTCAGCTCTTCCACAACTGTGACTAGGTCCACCGGTTCACCGCGATCATATAAGCTGAGCATTGCCTCGAATATTTCTTTATGAGCTTCGGAATAAAAATCTTCGGCCTTTAAAGATCCGGCTGCCACCGAAACGGCCTCGGCATCGATCAGCATTGAACCCAGAACCGATTGTTCGGCTTCTAAATTGTGAGGGGGTATACGCTGTAACAACTCAGCCATGACAACTCCCTTTCTCCCTTGTCCGATTATTCTGCTTCAACCTTCACGGTCAGGGTGGCTGTAACCTCAGGATACACCTTAACCGTCACCGCATAGTTGCCCGTGCTCTTTATGGCTTCGGGCAGCACAATTTTCTTCCTGTCAATGTCTATGCCGTGTTGCTTTTTAAGTGCATCGGCAATCTCCTTATTGGTCACCGAACCGAACAGCTTGCCCTCACTGCCGCTACGGGCTTTTATCACCACCGTCAGACCCGATAGAGTATTTGCCAGTTTCTGTGCTTCTGCCAGTTCATGCTCTTTACGCCTCGCCTCTGCCTGTTTCTTTTCCTTGAGCGCCTTTAAGCTCTGCTCAGTAGCTTCTATGGCTAGCTTCTTGGGAAAAAGATAATTCCTCGCATACCCTTCACTGACATTTATTACGTCACCCTGTTTTCCCTGTCCTTTTACATCCTGAAGCAAGATCACTTTCATCTCTTATTTTCCCTCCTCTAAATAATCCTTTAATGCCTCAATGACTTTTTGGCGGGCCTCATCAAGGCTCATATTGCCCAGCTGTGCTCCTGCAACCGTCAGATGCCCTCCTCCTCCAAGCTTCTCCAACACCACTTGAACATTCACATTCCCTAAAGATCTCCCACTTATCACGACGCCATCGCCACTGGAATATAGGACAAAAGAGGTGTGTATCCCTTTTATAGTAAGCAGGCTATCGGCAGCCTGGGCGGCAATAAGCTGACCATTCTTGATATTGGACGGGCAATATGCCAGCGCTACGCCCGGCGCGATTATCTGAGCGTTTTTCACCACTTCAGCGCGGCTTAGGAAAGTATCAATGTCGTCCTGGAATAAATGGCGCACCGAAGCTGGGTTTGCGCCGGCACGCCTGAGATAAGACGCCGCTTCGAAGGTACGTACGCCGGTTTTAAATATAAAATTTTTGGTATCAACCGTTATCCCGGCCAGCAAAGCATCGGCCTCTACGGGCTTAAGCTCAACCTTTTCATCGAAATACTGCACTATCTCAGTGACCAGTTCGCTGGTGGAAGAAGCATAGGGCTCCAGATATACCAGCGTGGCATTCTCCACCGTTTCAGCGCTCCTCCTGTGATGGTCTATCACCACCACCTTGTCCACAGCATCCAACAGCCGTTGCTCCTCCATAAAGCTTGGGCGATGCACATCCACTACTACCAGCACTGCTTGGCGATTGGCTATGGTTAAAGCTTCATCGGCCGTTATAAAAGCATCCCGGTATTCTTCATCTTCCATAAGCCTGCTTATCAAAGGGTGTATAGAAGGATTGGGCCGGCTCATCACTATATAAGCCTGTTTGCCAATATGGCGAGCACACCTGTAAATACCTAAAGCCGCCCCCAGGCAATCGAGGTCCGCCGCCTCATGGCCCATGATGAATACTCCCCACGACTGGGACATCAGTTCCTTGAGGGCATTGGCAATAACCCTGGATTTAACCTTGGTACGCTTCTCAACTTCTTTGCTCTTGCCCCCGTAAAAAAATAGCTTGGTCCCTCGCTTAACTACCGCTTGGTCCCCTCCCCGCCCCAGAGCCAAATCAAGAGCAACCTGAGCATAATGGCTCAGCTCCAGGGGGGTTTTCCCATCCACCCCTACCCCTATGCTCAGGGTAACCGGAATTCTGTTGCCGGCGCTGATGGATCTAACGGCATCGAGGATTGAGAACTTGTTGTCCTCCAGCTCCTTCAACGCTTTTGCTTCAGCAAAGACCACAAATTTATCCCGATCAAACTTCTTCCAGCCCGCATTGAGAGAAATGGCCCACTGGCTCAATGCGGCCTCAATTTCAGCCAATACTACCGGCCTTTTGGCCTCATCGGTATTGCTTACCACCTCATCATAATTGTCGATCTGCACCAGCATAACCACCAAGCGCTCGTCATGGTACTTTGCCTTCAACAAAATCTCTTCGGTGATGTCCTGTAGATACATGAATATGATGACTCTGCGGCTCTCCTTGCTGTTATCAATGCCCAAAGGCGTATAAAATAGGCGATATTTTCTACCATTTAACTCTATTTGTATGCAATCCTCCTCTTTGCTTTTCAACAGAGCATAGAGATCCAATTCGGGGACATAGTTATTTATATTCTTACCAAACAAGCTTTCCCCTTCAAACAGCTGGCCAAATCGGGGATTATACCAGTTAATAGTCCCATCCAGCTCTACCACTACAAAGGGCATGGGCACGCTGAATACTGCGTTCTTTGTGGACCAATCTATATTTTCAGATAGGTTTTCAAGATAGCGCGTCCACTCAATCCTTCTTATCCGGGTAACCTTCCAGTTATAGTATACCAAATAGACAAACAGCAAAAAGGCCGCAAGGCCTATCACCCAGTTAAAGTAGCACACAATTGACGAAAGTACCAATATAACAGCTAAATATATGGGATTTTCGGGAACATTAAGCCCCTTCATTGTGGGCTTTTTCACCAATAATCCACCTCTTTATCCATTACGGTTTCATCCGCTGATACGTCCCTCGCAGCTTGAACAGTTGCTCCAAAATTCCCAGGGACATTAGAAACATTGGAGCAATCACAAAAAGAACTCCCAATATCGCGGCACGCAACAATATCGGTACCCTGCTCATCTTAAGCTTCATGAAAAATGCTGCAACTGCCAAACCCTGGATTGAAAACACAAACGAACATAATGACAGTACGGTATAAAACACCAAATCAAAATTCTTCAAATCCAGCAAACTGCCAACATAAGCAATAATCAGCATGGCCATAAAACCCAATCCCGCGCCTTTAGGCAATATCCAATCGCTGAATGGGGGCAATTCATTAATCATATACCCCAGCTTTTTAAGCGCTATGCGCGACACAAGCATGTTTACAGTTCCATATATTAAAGAAAATATGAGCAACATCGAAGGAACAAATGACATAAACCGTTCCAGCTGCCCTATAACCACGTCCGCAAATTCTCCTGGAGATATGGGCTTTTCTATCAATTTAAGTTGAGCATACAGATCTATCATGCGGCTAAAATCCACTATGTTGCTGGAAAAAAATTGGCGTATGCCGTTCTCTATATATTCAAATACCGTTTGCCCCGTAAACCAGGAAAAGGCTTTTAGGAATATAAGGGCTGAAAGCAATACAGCCCCTGCCGACATGACGATGTATTCCAACAGGTCAAAGCGCTTCTTTATGGCCCAAGAAAGCACCAGCACCAGCGGAAAATTAAGTATCACCACCGCAAATCCCAGAAACGGATGCAATACCACTCCAAGCAGCAGCCCGGCTAACATAAGCCCCAATACGCCTGCCCAAGGCTCCCTTCTAGCCCCCAGCACAATGAAGGAGACCGGCCAGATAAAAACCACAACGTTTAGGACAGGTATAAAAGGCAATATTACCAACAACACGGCGCTTACTGTTGCAATCAGGGCGCTTTCTAATACCGCTTTAAACTTTAAATTCATGGCACACACTCCATATTTATTCTCTGCTGGCCTTGATATGCTGTTTCAGTTCCGACAAATCGCCGTAATCCTTTTCTATCTCGTGCTCTTCCAAAATCCCCAGACGAATCTTATTCGCAATCTTCTGCTCTATCACGCCAAAGTGAATCCCCAGCCTCTTGCCCAGCAGGTAAGAAGCCACGATTATGCTGGCAAGGCAGTCGGCCAGGCTGTCCGATGAAACCCTGGCGCTGCTAGCCAACATGCGGAAGAGTTCAGCAACAGAGAGCAATATCTCGCTCTTGAGCCATTCAATGATCTTTACATTTTTTGCAATGTCCAACTCCTTCTCGTTATCCATCCGCAAGGCTTTAACCCCTCTCTTGCGTAAATCTGGGATATGACCCCAGCACAACAAAATGCCTGCTCTGGCTGGCCAGCTCATCCAATGCCTCTTGTACCACAGCATCCCGCATGTGCCCCTCGAAATCCACCAGAAACAGATATTCGCCCAAACTTGTCTTCATGGGCCGCGACTCAATCTTGGTAAGGTTTATGCCCCTTTCGGCAAAAAGCCTAAGGGCATGATACAGGCTGCCAGGCCTGTGATCCACGCTGAATGCGATGGTGGTCTTATCATATCCGGTGGGTTGGCACTGCTGCCTGGACAAAACGACAAATCTGGTACAGTTGCCGTCATGCTCCTCGATGTTTTCTTCAATGATATCAAGGCCAAACACTCTGGCGGCATGTTTGCTCCCTATGGCTCCCCATTCCCGCGGGCCTACCACTACCTCCCTGGCGGCTGCAGCGGTGCTGGAGGTGGCACGCAGCTCTACGCCACGCAATCTCTCATACAAAAACCTACGGCACTGTGCCAGAGCCTGAGGATGGGATAGTACCACCTTTAGTTCATCCAACTGCACCCCTGGCTTTGCGAGCAAACAATGATGTACAGGCAAGACCAGCTCCCCGGTTATATATACGCTCACCTCGTGGATTATCATATCAACCGTTATATTTACCGTTCCCTCCACGGAATTCTCCATAGGGACCACCGCATGGTCTATTTGGCCTTCGTCTACTCCGTATATGAGATCAGGAATGGTCTGATACTCAACTAATTCCATCCCTTTCCCCTTTACATACAGCAAAGCCGCTTCATGGGTAAAGGTACCTTCGGGTCCCAGATAGCCTACCTTTTCCATATCTTTCCCCTTTTTTAAATATCATCAAGTTAAATTGTATACGCCGCATGGCTCTTTGTCAATGTCGTACGGCTCTTCGTCCCTTGAATAGCAAGCTAAACCGCTATATGCACCCTTAGCTGCCTTAACGTTAGAATATAAGTTTTCATCCCGTACTCAATTCGGCAATTATATCAACTTTCTGATTACCCTGTTTATGAGTTCCCAATCAAAACCTCTGCGCGCCAGGGCCTGGGCAATTTTATGGGCTCTTTCCCTTTCATCTACTCCCCTGTATTTCTCATAGTATTTTTGAGCAAGCCTGTTTGCCACAGCTTCTTCTTGTTCCCCAGGAATTGACTCCACCACTTCATCGATTATCTCTGCGTCCACCCCTCTTTGCCTTAGCTCCCACGCCATTGCCGCCCTACCCTTTGGGCTGTTTCGCAGCCGGCTGCTTACCCAGCTTAATGCAAAAGCCCTGTCATCCACAAATCCATATCCCTTCAGCTTTTCTATGGCCTTTTCGATGGCTTCTCTTTCAAAGCCCTTTCGCCTTAAATATTCTTCCACCTCTTTTTGAGTCCGAGGACGAAAGCTCAAATACCTTAAAGCCTTTTGATAAGCTTGTTCTGCTTTTCCTTCTTCACCAGGGTAAGATATGGGTTTCATACAGATTTTCACCTCATTACCGATATAGCGCTGGTGGATGGGCACTTCACGCCAACAACTGCCTTAAAACCTTTGTAAAAAGTCCTCCATGTTACAAAAAGACGGTGTTTTGAAAACACCGTCCTGTATTACGCTAATGTTGTTTTTTATGCGCTAGCAAATACCTCTTCAAATTCCTCTACATCAAGCTTCTCCCTTTCAAGCAGAGCCTCAGCTACCTTGTGCAGCTTGTTGATGTTCTCCTTAAGCAACGCCTCGGCCCGCTCATAAGCCTCTTGCACGATGTTTTTGATCTCCTTATCTATGAGAGCAGCCACCTTTTCGCTGTAATTGCGGTAGGTGCCCCAGTCCCTCCCTAGGAAGATCTCCTCATACTTACCTCCAAAAGTTACTGGTCCCATGTTTTCGCTCATCCCGTATTCGGTTACCATCTTCCTGGCTATCTGAGTAGCTCTCTGTATATCATTGGAAGCGCCGGTACTGATATCGTTAAGCACCAATGCCTCAGCAGCTCGCCCCCCAAGTAACTGGACAATCTCATCCATCAGCTCCGATTTAGAAGCAAAATATTTATCCTCCTCGGGCAAGGTCAAAGTATAACCTCCTGCCATACCACGGGGAATGATGGATATCTGATGGACAGGGTCAGCATGGGGCAGCAGCTTTGCAACCACCGCATGGCCTGCTTCGTGATAGGCCACTAACCGCTTGTCCTTCTCTGTCATTACTCTGCTCTTTTTCTCCGGCCCTGCAATGACACGGGTAATAGCTTCCTCCAGTTCCACCATGCCTATCTGCTTTAAACCTTTTCTAGCCGCCAATATTGCGGCCTCGTTCATGACGTTCTCAAGGTCAGCCCCCGTAAACCCAGCCGTCCTTTTGGCCAAAACCTTTAAATCCACTTCGGGAGCCAAAGGCTTACCTTTGGAATGAACTTTCAGTATCTCTTCCCTACCTTTTATGTCAGGTATGCCTACCGTGATGCGCCGATCAAACCTACCCGGTCGCAACAGCGCCGGATCCAAAATATCAGGACGGTTTGTAGCAGCAATGATTATAATGCCCTCGTTAATAGAAAACCCATCCATCTCTACCAACAATTGATTTAGCGTCTGCTCGCGCTCATCATGCCCTCCACCCAATCCGGCACCGCGGTGACGCCCCACCGCATCTATTTCATCGATGAATACAATACACGGGGAATTCCTCTTGGCCTGTTCAAACAAGTCACGGACCCTAGCTGCACCTACGCCTACAAACATCTCTACAAAATCCGATCCGCTGATGCTAAAAAACGGCACACCGGCCTCTCCCGCCACCGCCTTAGCCAGCAGCGTCTTACCAGTGCCAGGTGGCCCTACAAGCAGGATGCCTTTGGGAATACGCGCTCCTAGCTCTAGGTACTTCTTGGGATTTTTAAGAAAATCCACAACCTCCCTCAGCTCGTACTTTTCCTCTTCGGCACCCGCCACATCGTTAAACGTTACCCTGTGCTTGGTATCGGTGTGAAGCCTGGCACGGCTTTTACCAAAGGACATAACGCGGTTACCGCCACCCTGCGCTTGCTGCATGAAAACAAACCAGAATACTACAAATAGCAGGATGAGCACCGCAAAGGGCAATAAATTAAGCCACCACGGCGGCTCTGCCGGCGGCTGTGGGTCCCATTCAAAGCCGAAATCCGCTGGTGTTATCTGCTCAGGAGATTTACCCAACCTCCTTGCCTCAGCAGCCTTTACGTCTTCAACAAAAGCCTCTTGTGAAGGCAGATATACTTCAAAATCATATTTATCAGGAAAAATATTTTCATACCTGGAGCCCTTCATTACACCAATAGCGGCATTTTCCACAGTTCTCAGCTTGGCAATATTGCCTTTTTCAATCTCGCTGATGAGCTCAGGATATGAAATCCTTTTTGCTCCTGTATCAAAGTCCAGCAATGTTACTAAGAATATTATTGCGATCAATAGGATGAGATAAAAGCCTGGGCCCCTCAGAAATTTTCTCAAACCCAGCCCTCCTTTTCCGTTATTAACTGCTCTTTATATAATACACTATTTTACGGCGGTGCAAACACCCTTTTTGGCGCTCTGTACTCCCTCCGTCCGTGCTTTTGGTTAAATCCTTGCTTCACCCGGCAAATAGCTACCTTTTTATTGTATCACAGTCGCTCTTCATAATGCAATTCACGTTTTTCCCAAAAAGTCCGAGGCAAATTCATTCAACCTTATCAGGATCCAATACGCAGATATACGGAAGGTTACGGTATCTCTCAGCATAATCAAGGCCATACCCTACCACGAATTCATCCGGTATGCTAAACCCTACATAATCTACCTTTACCGGCACCTTGCGCCTGGATGGCTTATCTAGGCAACAGCATATCTTCAAACTCCTGGGATTTCGAGACAGCAGCAGTTCTGTCAAATAGTTGAGGGTAAGGCCGGTGTCTATTATATCCTCTACTATGAGCACATCCTTGCCTTCTATCTCTTCATCCAGGTCCTTGAGTATACGAACCACGCCTGACGAGTGGGTGGAACTTCCATAGCTGGATACCGCCATAAAATCCATGACCAATGGAAGCTTTATGCGCTTGACCAGATCAGCCAAAAACAAAACGGAACCCTTGAGTATCCCAACCAGTACCAAATTTTTATCCTGATAATCTTTGGTAATCTGTTTTCCCATTTCGTCTATGCGCCGCATCAAGGTTTGTTCATCAATTAGAACTCTTCCTACACCCTCCAACATCTTCTTCCCCCTTCATCAACTTTGTATCTTTCGTGCTTCAAGCTGTACAACATTACGGGTCATGGGCGTGACCTTGTAATCATCATGAATCTGCCAGCCCACCACCCATATGATGTTTTTTTCATCCACCACCAGCGGGATACAATCCCTTTCCTTCCGAGGCACCTTTCTGTCGATAAAATATTCTTTTAGCTTCTTTGTTCCTTCCATGCCAAAAGGCTTAAAGCGATCGCCCTGCCTTCTGTTGCGAACCCACAGCCTTCCACAGATAGTATCGCCGTCAATGTAAACTCGCCAGGGCGAAGAAAAAGAAACCTCTTCATACTGTACCCGCTGGGCTACCACTTCAATTCCGCATTCCTTTATGGTAACGCTGCCGGGAATATCCAAAGGATATTCAAACGGCGGTACTGGCGAGTGCAATTCCCCCCTCCACACCACAATGCTGCCGTAATCTTTCAGCACCTTTATGCCATTGGGCAACGTCAACATAGATCCAGTAGTAGAACTAAAGGCCATATCTAGCACATCCTCAACGTGATTTGCACCTATCTCGTCAAGCGTCCCGCCTATGGCCATTAAAGCCATTCTCAGGACCCGACGCCTGACAGCAATGGGTCGCGCCAAAAAACCTTTTAAATCGATCCTGAGTTGGTTTTGGTCCACTGCCTCCACCAGCCTGCTGTATTCTTTTTGACAGTAATCCTGTAGGAACTCCTCCTCATCACGTATGATGGTGCCCATCCTGACAAGCGCATCAACGATATTGGGATTGAAATGCTGCTTTATATAGGGTATAAGCTCGTGCCGTATCCGGTTGCGGGTATAAGCAACATCATGATTGGTAGCATCTATTCTAAATTCCAAACCGTTTCGATGGCAGTATTCCTCTATCTCTGCCCTGGAAACCTCTATAAGAGGACGTATGAACTTGTTTTGCCTTACCGGCCTTATCCCCTGCAGCCCCTGCATACCCGCCCCACGCAATATGTGGTGCAGGATGGTCTCGGCCTGATCATCGCGATTGTGACCCAGAGCGATCTTATGCCCTCGTATGTCACGCAATACCTCATCAAAAAAGCGATAACGGACAATCCTGCCCGCTTCCTCTAAAGTCAAGCCCCATTCATCAGCCAGGCGTGGCACATCAACCCTCTTAACAAATAAAGGGACATTCCACTGCTGACACAGCTGCGCCACAAATTCGGCATCCCGGTCAGCAACAGTCCCCCTAATTCCATGGTGTACATGGGCTGCATAGACTTCTATGTCCATGTCCTTTCTTATCTGTTTTAAAACATGTAGCAGAGTAACAGAGTCAGGCCCTCCAGAGATACCAACCAGCACTCGTTCCCCAGGCAACAACATATTGTACTTGTGAATGGTGTGGAGAACCTTCGCCAGCATCCCATCACCTTTTATATTTTAGAATACTAACATTTTAGCCTTTTTGCAAACATTTTTCAAGGGCAATTTTTATGAAAAATACGGCTTCCATATGCGACTTACCATCACGGTCATGTCATCCCGCGCAATCCCGTCAACCTGCTTTAATGCTTCACTCATTATATGATCAGCCAGCTCCTGGGGGTTGCAGCTATCCAGCCTTGAAATCACATCGACCATCCACTCCTCCGGGTTGGTCTGTACATCCACGCTATCTAAAACCCCATCAGTTATCATCACAATCATGTCTCCATCCTCAAGCACTTCCTTCACGCTTTCGGCTTGAATATCCTCCAAAATTCCCATAGGCAAGGCCGGCGCCTTTATCACCTTTACTTGATCCTTTTTCTTGATAAATGTGGATACTGCTCCAATTTTAATAAAGTCTGCGCTTCCCGTCACTAAATCTATTACGCACAAGTCGGCAGTAGCAAATATCTCTTCCCTGGAACGGAGTATCAATACGGAATTTATGGTCTGAATGGTCATATTGAGGTCAAATCCTGCCTCCAAAAAATTCTCCAGCAGAGAAACCACTATGCTGCTCTGGGCATCAGCTCTACTGCCCGACCCCATTCCATCGCTTAAAACCAACAGGTATTTACTGTCATCTATTGGAATGGATGAATAGTTATCTCCACACACATCGGCGTATTCCCTGGCCTTTCTGGCAATCCCGGTCATCACCTTGTACCTTTGAGTCTCAACAAACCTAAGAACGCATTCCTGTTTCGAGCAAATCCTGCCCTCATCGCTTTTACACGACATGGGTTTTTTCACCACTTCACTTATGACCTTTTCGATAACCCGAGTACACTCCCTCCGCCCACCACACGGCTTTTTAACGATGTGCACTTCCATTCGCCCATCGGCTTTTTCTATCACCGTAACATTTTTTACGCGTATGCCCTTTTTGTCCAACTCCAGCAGTATGGACTCTTCTAAATCCTTTTTAAAGCGTACATCTATATCAAGCTCCTGCGCCAAACGGGTCACTACCCTGGACACCCCTTCGAGCTGCTGCGCTACCAGGCTTCTGCATTCATCTATCTTTTTCTGCCACCTGTAATTAAACTTATAGGCTTGGTAAACCTCGTTCATGGTTCCTATAACCTCGTCCACACGAAGACAAGTTTTACAGAAATCTTCAGATATGTCTTCCTTTCGTATATTCCCATTGGTTTCAGCTATGCTTATCATGTCAAACATGTTGTTGTATGTAGCATAGAAATTTCGCTGCCAACAGTTTCTATAAAGTGCACACCCGGTACACACCTCGTCTGCCACCATATCTAGCATCCTGCTTATGCCTTCCTTGCCCTTGATCACATCCGACTGAGAGATCTGAGAAAATGCTTGTGCAAGGTTATGAAATACCCGTGAAAACTCTTCTAACCTGCTAACGGTAAGCTCCTTCAACTTGGTCGTATACCTGTTCCCATCTCTCACACGGCTCAGCCCGGCACCCCAAACTTGTCTCACATATTCCACATCCTTAGGGGATATAACAAACAATATACAGCTCGATATTGCGATTTCCTTAAATGGCAGTATGGTTACGGTTGAACGATTAATATAAAAGGTCATAAAGGCGTTGGATAGGATAAACGCCAGGCAAACCCCGGCTCTCCCCAAATCTTTAAAAGTTCCTGCCATCATCCCACACACGGTGAAAACCCCTATAAGTTCAATATCCATTTGAGTAGCCATGGAAAGAAACAACCCCACAAGGCACCCTATGGCCGCACCCATCCCCGCACCGCCTATATAAGCGCACAGCAATATCAGCACAATTGCAAATACGTTGCGAAGGGACAAGCCCAGAAAACTAATCTCCCAAACTCCCACCGTCAACAACGCCAAAAAAATCGCTATGCCAATCGCTTCATGGTTGTCCAGCACGTAGCGATGTCTTACATTGATGAGTAAATCCATTACCGGGCTGAACACGTAAACCATGACCAACTCGATTACGCTTTCTAGCCCAGCTAAGATCAAATCATAAAACAGCATTCCTCGTAAGTAGGCATATGTCATATTTACCAGCATGAGCACAGAGCTTGCGGCCAACGCGGTATGCAATACGCTCCATTCCTTTCGCCTTACAAAGGGAATCTGGCTAT
Organism: Bacillota bacterium; assembly: GCA_023622385.1. GTDB lineage: Bacteria > Bacillota > Clostridia > Caldicoprobacterales > Caldicoprobacteraceae > Caldicoprobacter. The sequence continues at coordinate 29,480 of JAMNZI010000052.1, forward strand.
ATACGAAAAGCAAACAGGCTGTCAACGCATATTTCAGCACAAAAGCCTGCACACCGCGGCTTAAAAGCCCCAATATTACCGCCACTAAATATACGGCCGCATTTTTCTTCTTTTTGGGTATGACGCTGGCAAACAGCGCCACCCCAAAAGGTGCCACTTCATTGAAGATAACAGCTCGTCCCATTAAAAAGCATAGCGTGCATACTAAAAGTTCATAAACCAATTGTTTCCAGCGTATCGATGGAATAGTCATTCTCCTGATAGCCTGTCCATCAAGCCCCTGGTAAGAGTATGCTCCCCTCTGCATCTCACCACACCACCTGCTTTACTTTTTTGATGTACTATCCAACGAGGCACACTCATTATACCAGAGCTCGAACAAATATTTTGTCAATATTAGGAAACAGATTTTGAAAACTTTACGACATAAAGCTTAAAAAATGCGAAAAAGCTGCAGACATCCCAAAATATCTGCAGCTTTCTCTAAATGATCGTCCTATAATGCTGTTTAAGTCCGTTTTTCGAAAAAAGCACCGTTGAACCTGCCCGCAAAGGAATAAGCTGTCTTGATATCGACACGGCCAAAATTGTAAAAAATTCCTACCCAAGTAAATATATGCTGAATAGCAATAAAAAAACTCCGAGAAAACCTCGGAGTGCTCAAACATTGGTGGGCGCAACAGGACTCGAACCTATGACCCCTTGCTTGTAAGGCAAGTGCTCTCCCAGCTGAGCTATGCGCGAGACTGTCCAAAATTTTGTGTATGGATGAATGAGAAAGCTCCTTTCTGGTTAAAATTAACAACATAAAATCAGAAAGGAGCGTTTTATTATGGGTGTTTTACCAAAAGAAGTG
>JAMNZI010000097.1 GCA_023622385.1 Bacillota bacterium
CGATGACACAGCGGCTAAGACCGATCAGCCGGTACAGAATCTTCAGCCGGAAGTGACCAAACCGGCAGCGCCGACAGAAAGCCAAAAGACCGACAAAACCCAAAAGCCCAACGGGGAAAAGGTTGACAATGTGAAAGCGGTAGACCATGACAGTGTAAAAAAACTAAATACCACGCAGACCGATAAGCCGCAGGGCGGTGAGAAAAAAGACGGCAAAGTTTATCTCCCCGGCTTCGGTTGGGTAACCGAAACAGGAGGCTCGGGTACAACGGCAGATGATATGTATGAGAATGGCAACAAGATTGGAAACATGGACTAACTGATAACTGAAAATATATACAAAGCGCAGCGAAAATGCTGCGTTTTTGCTTTTGAAGGAGGCATTATGAAACGAAACCTTAGTATTTTTCTTATGTTGGCCTTGCTGTTGACATTCCTGTCTCCTCTCGCCACCTATGCCGAGGGCGAAGGGAACATTGACCATGGAGGCGGCGGGATGGGCAGCGGTACCAGCGAAAACTATTGGAATCCTGGCGATGAGGGTGTGCGGGTTACGGTTGTGAGGGTAAGAGATCGTGCGGTGGTTACCACACCCATTGATTTTACCAACAAAAATCCCGATAACATCCAGGCACACTTTGGAAAGGTCAGCAAAATATCTTATACAAAAGGTTTTTCTCTGACACCTAATCCACAAGCATACACCTATGTCAATCCTGCACAAGCGATTCCGAGAATTATTAGCTCTGGCAGCGGCAATGCAAACATTGAAGCCATAAAAAGCTATTTTACCGATGAACAGGTCATACGAAGTATTGCAAACTTGACAGGCTTTAACTTTGACACACTCATCAATGGGGATTACAAAATCCTGCTGGAACCCATCGCCTACATGACCTTTCAAGGCGTAAGGATTGCTGTGACTGCAACAGAAGCTGCCCTTTATGACGAGCAGCTCGGCGGCGGTTTAAGAAGCAAAATGGCTTCTCTTTCACACCAAAATCTACCCCTTGCCATGTTTCTGGAAACGCCTGATCTTGGCTATCCTGCGTGGTCGGGAAGCACCACATCAAAAGCTTCCAATGCGGATATAAAGTCCTCCCTTGGCCTTGGCATTGTACGGTTCAGCGAGGCAGAGCCTCCCCAAGTGAGCAGCTACGATTACACTTATCGTGTTAATACCGAGGTCATCACCTCGGTCACGGTCAGTGGAGGCCAGGCTGATCCCGACAATCCTGTATCTGTACGCTTTACCATCGGAGGAAAAACCTACACGGTAAACAACATATATTATCCCGATGGTGACAGCCAGCTTGTGTGGGTGCGCTGGACGACACCGTCCACACCGCAGACCATGACAATAACTGTGTCTGTAACCGGCAGATGCAGAGCAAGCCAAGGAACCATCACCGCAAATATTGTGGATCTGTCGGGCAATGATCCGCCAAACCCCGTTGCGGATGATCGCAATGATTCCTACTCTAAACCAAGCGTCCCGAGTAACCCACAGGTAACCTCCGCCTCATGGGGCGTGTGGCGTCCTTGGTGGCAGGAGTATTGGGTGTGGCACTCCACCGGCGAAGATTCAGGCTATTGGTGCGATCACGGCTGGTGGGAGTTTGATTATGACTCCTACAGGGCAGATCTCTCAGCTTCCATGAGCATCATTCCCGATGCTAAAGCACCAACCGCATCGGGGAAAACCATGAAAAGCGGATATGGCATCAACCAAATCGTGACTGCCAATGTCAGCACCAATCAGTCCTGGGCAGTGACCGGCGCACAGACTGCTGTGACCTATTTCCCAGAATTCCAGTACCAAAACTACTGGCGGTTGCTGGATAGAACCAGCAGCGGCTACAGTGCCAAATTCGAGTTTGCTAAGAACAGATATTCAACCTACAACCGGCGCACCCATTTCACCCCAATCTGGATGCCGGATGGAAGCTACACCCCGTATACGTACCTAATTGACTGCTGGACACCGCAGGGGATGCTTTCTATGAACCTAACAGACTCAGTGAACATAAGCGGAAGCTTATGGGATGACTGGCACATCGCGCCTGTAAAACCTTAAAAATATCATCAGAAAAAAATCGCAAGGCGTGAAAAGCCCTGTGGGCTTTTCTTTTTCAGCAATAAAGGATGAAAGGTGGAAAAATTGATGAAAAAAAAGAAAAAGCTCTTGTACCTTTTTTGCGTTACCCTTGTCCTTATCAGCGTTTTCTGCATGACCGCCTATGCCGCTCCTACCGGCGATGTTGCGGGAGCCATAGAAAGCACATGGAAGGACGCATCCGCGCAGATTAAAACCGTGGTCAACAAGGTCGTTTTCCCTGCAATCGACCTGATTCTTGCTGTGTTTTTCTTCGCCAAACTGGGGATGGCGTACTTCGACTATAGAAAACACGGAATGTTTGAGTGGACGGCTCCTGCTATTCTCTTCGCCTGCTTGATATTTACCCTCACAGCGCCGCTCTATATTTGGCAGATTCTTGGCATGTAACAGCAGCAAAATTGTGCCAGGGAGTCTGTGTAAGAGCAGGCTCTCAATCTTTTCCGAAAGGAGTGAACTTATAAATGTTTATATGGGATTTTGCTGCTGACACTGTCCTCGGACAGATTATGGACTGGATCTATGCTCAGATAATTGGCTTTCTTGGTGAATTCTTCGCTATGATGGGCAACATGGGAGCCGAGCTGTTCGAGATGAGCTGGGTGCAGGCTATTGTGCTGTTCTTTTCCTATCTTGCATGGGCGCTTTATGGGACAGGGCTTGTGGTTTCCGCCTTTGAATGCGGTATTGAATACCAAAGCGGCAGGGGCAGCATCAAGGACACAGCTTTAAATGCCATCAAAGGCTTTATGGCTGTCAGCCTGTTTACCATTGTGCCGGTGGAACTGTACAAGCTGGCGATTACCCTGCAGGGCGCCTTCACATCCGGCATCACAGGACTTGCGGCGGCAGACAGCAGCGTTAGTAACATGGCTGCCGCTGCCCTTGCCAGCATAGGCGATGTCTTAGTCAGTCCCATCATGGGGATATTCTGTTTAATCCTCATGGGCTATGCGGTAATCAAAGTGTTTTTCGCCAACCTCAAGAGAGGGGGAATTCTGCTCATCCAGATTGCCGTAGGCAGCCTGTATATGTTCAGTGTCCCCAGAGGATATATCGACGGATTCGTATCATGGTGCAAGCAGGTGGTGGGTTTATGCCTGACCGCATTTTTGCAAGCGACCATCCTCATTGCAGGGCTTATGGTGTTTAACAGCAACATGCTTCTAGGCCTTGGACTTATGCTTGCAGCTTCGGAGATACCACGGATCGCCGGGCAATTCGGACTTGACACCAGCACCAGGGGCAACCTCATGAGCACCATGTATGCGGCGCAGACTGCGATGAACATAACGCGCACAGTGGTAAGGGCGGTGGCAAAATGACGGATATGAAGCTGGTCTATATTTGTTCTCCCTATGCCGGAGATATTGAATATAACACCAAAAGGGCAATAGCATATTGCCGCTATGCCGCAGACTGTGGCGTAATTCCCCTGGCTCCACATTTGCTGCTGACGAGATTTCTCTGTGAATCAAATCCGGCAGAACGAGAGCTGGGAATCAAAATGGGGCTTAGGCTTCTTGCCTTATGCTCCGAGCTGTGGGTGTTCGGCGACCGGATATCCGAGGGTATGCGGCGTGAAATTCAGGAAGCCGAAAGGCTCGGGATTAAAATCATTTATCAAGATTCAAATAAAATTCAGGGAGTGATGAACGTGAAGCGATGGGGAATTTGGGCAAAGCGCAGTGCTGCCTCTATCTTCGGCGTTGCTGAAGATTGGCTCAAATCGGAAGGAAAAGTGCAAATCTTTGATACTTATGAGGAAGCTGCCGAGAAAGCAAGCACACTTATGAAAAACATTGGCACGGCAAATGTCTCCTACTATCCCAAGGAAATAGAAATTGAACTAAATGAAGATCAATCCCCTGGCATAAACATGAAGCTATAAGGAGGCGCAGAGTATGTATATTTACCCGGATAATTTAAAATCCAAGGCGGTATTGTGGCTGTGGCAGCTTCGGGATATCGGCATCATCGGCATAGGATGTGTTGTTTCTGTTTTTGCGCTTGTACATCTCGGCATCCTTCTTCCGATAGTGGCAACTGCCCTCTATGCCTTTTTAACCATCCGTTTTGAGGACACCTCTATCCTCGATTTTATCAAGTATGCCTGTGCCTTTTTTATAACCAAACAGCAGTTATATGAATGGAAACTTCAACCCGCTGTCCATTCAGAACCGGATAGAAAGCAGGTGGACAAATGAGCAGAAAAGAAAAAAAGACAGCCAAACAAAAGCTCTCCACACGGCAGCTCATAAACACAAAGGCCATCACTGACTACAGCCTTTTGACTTACGGCCATGGCGAACTGGTATATTTTATCATCAAGCCGACCAACATCTCGGTTCTGTCGGAAGCCAGTATCGCCGCCCGCATCTATGCTCTTATGACTGTTCTGAAAGGCATGGCTGAGATTGAAATGCTGTGTCTTAACAGCCGTGAAAACTTTGAGGACAACAAGCGTTTTTTGCGAAACCGCATTGAACAGGAGGATAACCCTACTGTCCGAAAACTTTTGGAGGCAGACTTGACCTTTCTTGACCGCATACAGGTGCAGATGGCGACCGCCCGTGAATTCCTCATTGTTATCCGGTTGCAGGATGAAAAACCGAACGAAGTGTTCCCGTATTTAAACCGTATTGAAAAAAACCTGCGAGAGCAGGGCTTTTCCGTTAAAAGGGCCGAAAAAGAGGACATCAAAAGAATCCTTGCCGTGTACTTTGAGCAGAATGTGACTACCGAAAAATTTGAGGACTTCGATGGTGAGAGATGGGTGATTTTTGGTGACTAAATGGAAGTTTTTGTGGTATAATTAAATGATAAATACAATGAAAATAGGTGAATAAAGATGGATATATACAGATTACTTGACTTATATAAGGCTGCCATAGACGAGCGAAGACCCTTCGAGGGTGAGGTGCTGACACAACTTAAAGAATACTATCGTATCGGCCTTACTTGGTCATCCAATGCTCTTGAGGGAAATACCCTTACGGAAAGTGAAACCAAAGTGTTGCTTGAGGATGGATTGACTGTTGGCGGTAAACCCTTGCGTTTTACCTTTGAAGCAATCGGTCACGCCAAAGCCTATGATTTCATGTTCACACTGCTTAAAAATAGAACCATCACGGAAAGAGATGTTCTGACAATGCATCAAATGTTTTATGAGAATATAGAGAAAGAATATGCCGGAAGATACCGTGACATGGATGTTTTCATCAGCGGCTCCAGATATCCTGTGGCAGAAACAAAACGCATACAGGAAGAAATGGATGGATTTTTTCAGTGGATTGCAACCGAAAGAGAGAAGTTTCATCCGGTAGTGTTTGCAGCACAGCTCCATAAAAGATTTGTCTTCATTCATCCGTTTAAAGACGGAAATGGCAGAATTGCGAGGCTCATTATGAACACCGCACTGATACAGGATGGATATCTTTTGGCTGTAATTCCTCCAGTGCTTAGACATGAATACATTGAACTTCTTGAAAAAGCCCATAGAGATGACAAACCTTTTGAACGATTTATTGCGGAGCGGGTTATTGAATCCCAAAAGGAAGTCATGCGGCTTTTGCACATACAAATTCCAAAGCTGGATAGCGGCATGGATATGCAGCTGTAGCATAGATATATCAAATTATGATAGCGGAACCTTATTGCTTTACTATTAAAAGCACGATTACCAGAGATGTGGTGATGTTATATGGACAAAGTCAATATAGTCAAAGGATGGCTTGATTTTGCAAATAAAGATATCAGCTGCGCAAAGCATCTCCTGGGTATGCGTCCGGTTCCATTGGAAATCATCTGCTATCACAGCGAACAGGCAGCCGAAGAAGCGGTAAAAGGTTTTCTTATATACTATAATGTTGAACCGCCCCGGACTTACGACTTAGAAATGTTATGCCGTATGTGCATGGATATTGACAAAACTTTTGATAAGTTGATTGAGTCTTGTGGAAGACTTGCTAGATATGGCGAGCCGATATATCCTTTAGAGATGCAAATTTCACACAACGATATGAGAACAGCCATTGCTGATGCTGACCATGTAATGGAATTTGTACTTCAAAGGCTTCAGCTTGCCGAGGAAATTTCACCGGATGACGATGGGTAAAAAGACCAGCAAGAAAAAACAGCAGGGCAGCAAATAACGTAATATATTCATTATAAATGCCAAGCGAAAATCGTTTGGTGTTTTATTTTTGCCTTTTTTAAGGCTGCAGCCATGTTCTCTATCTCTATTAATGAGGGTGAGGCTGCTCTTTATCTATTTTCCCCTATGGACTTCCGCTGCTTCTTCGTTTATTGTGTGTGCTGAGGTGATTTAAGATGGCAGTTGTACAAGATGAAATTCTGGATGCATTCATTACGGAATTGCGGGAAAGGGCACTTTCAGAGTTCCGGCGCATCGAAAAGGAAAACCAGGACCGGTATGAGCGGGTCAGGGAGCTTAGCATGAAATTAAGGGATATTCTCTCCAAATTCAGCGAGGAAAACAGGCAAACAATCGAAAGTTACATGGAGGAAAAAGACAGCCTCACCAGTGACGAGCTTGACTACGTCTACCTGCAAGGCATAATAGACTGCTGCAAGATGCTGAAAATGTTGAAAATTATATAGCCCCTAAAGCATACAGGATATTTGTGGGAGGCTTGCCCTAAAAATTCAGGCAGGTCTTTTTTATTTGTTTTTCGAGGAGAGGAGATGATGCAATGCCCAAAATCAACAAAACTGCGGCTGTCAGGCCGCAGGAGGACGTGCGCATACAGGAATTTCTTGATATGATCGCACCGTCGGTCATCAAATTCAACACCGACCACTTCATCTGCGGCAATACCTACCGCTGTGTGTGGGCGCTTCGCGAGTACCCCACA
>JAMNZI010000113.1 GCA_023622385.1 Bacillota bacterium
GGGTGTTCTGCTGGCAAGGAACGCTTACAACGAGGAATATCCCCAACGGGTAGCATTTATGGCGGCTAACCAGCCCATCTCATCCTATACATGCGACAGGACCGAATTTTTAGGTAGAAACGGTAGCATCCGTACACCAGCCGCCCTGCGAAGAATTGGGCTTTCGGGGCGAGCAGGTGCGGGCTATGACCCGTGCGGTGCCCTTCAAATGAGGATAACGCTGGAGCCTGGCCAGCAAAAGGAAATCGTGTGCCTGCTGGGACAGGGTGAAAGCTTGGAAGAGGTGTACCGGATCATAGATATGTATAGCGATGTAGAAAGGGTGGACAACGAGCTTGAAAAGGTGAAGGAGTTCTGGGATGGGATACTAGGAACGATACAAGTCAGTACGCCCGACCGGTCTATGGACCTGCTGCTCAACCGCTGGTTGGTATACCAAGTGCTTTCATGTAGGATGTGGGGCAGGACCAGCTTTTATCAGGCAGGCGGCGCTTATGGCTTTAGGGATCAGCTCCAGGATTCCATGGCTTTGGTTCATAGCCTGCCTAACCTTGTGAGGCAGCACATCATCGAGGCCAGCGCGCATCAGTTTGTCGAGGGAGACGTGCAGCACTGGTGGCACATGCCTTATAAAGGGATTCGCACTCGGGTGTCTGATGACCTGTTGTTCTTGCCCTTTGTAGTGGCTGACTACGTAAAGGTTACCGGCGATTGGAGCGTACTGGATGAAGAGGTCTATTTCCTTGAAGATGAACCTTTGGCATCCCAGGAGATGGAGCGCTATAGCGTTCCCCGCATTTCGGAAAGCAAGGCTTCTGTTTATGAACACTGTATACGCGCTATAGAGAGGGCGTTGAAGTTTGGCCCTCATGGGTTGCCGCTCATAGGCACGGGGGACTGGAACGATGGCATGGACAATGTAGGAAGAAAAGGAAGGGGCGAAAGCGTATGGCTGGGATGGTTCCTGTACACCACACTGCAGCGCTTTATACCGATTTGCGAGGCCAGAGGGGATGAAGGGCAGGCTGAAAGATTTAGAGAGGTGGCCCGGGGCGTCCTTGATGCCATTGAAAAGCATGGATGGGATGGCGGATGGTACAGAAGGGCTTACTTTGACGATGGTACGCCGCTAGGGTCCGAGCAAAATGACGAGTGCCAGATAGACTCGATATCTCAGTCCTGGGCTGTTATATCGGAGGCCGCAAACCCCAACCGGGTTCGCGAGGCCATGAGGGCTTTAGAAAATTATCTGATTCGCCGTGAGGAGGGGATTATACGCCTGTTCACTCCGCCTTTTGATAAGACCCATCTGGAACCGGGATACATCAAAGGGTATATTCCGGGGGTGAGGGAAAACGGCGGGCAGTACACCCATGCAGCGGTGTGGGTGATTATGGCCTTTGCCAAGCTGGGCGATGGCAATAAGGCCGCTGAGCTGTTTAACTTGATCAATCCCGTAAACCATGCGCGTACCTGGATCGAGCTGTCAAGGTACAAGGTAGAGCCCTACGTAATGGCTGCCGATGTTTATTCCACGCCGCTGTATGTGGGCAGAGGAGGATGGACCTGGTATACCGGTTCGGCGGCCTGGATGTACAGGGTAGGACTTGAACACATACTGGGATTTAAGCTGGAAGGCGAATACTTGATTGTGGACCCCTGTATACCTCAGTCGTGGAGCAAATACGAGATCAACTACAATTACAAAAGCAGCACATATCATATCGTGGTGGACAATCCGCAAGGGGTGAACAAGGGCGTCAGGACCGTGTTGCTTGATGGACAGAAGCTGCCGGATGGAAGGATCCCCCTTGTGGATGACGGCATACGCCATGAGGTGCGCGTCATACTGGGGACCGGTGTATAGTTGCCGGTCCCTTCGCTATCAGATGCTATATTTTCTCCATCTGCCAGGGTTATCAACTCGTCAATAGGAGAACGGTGGCATATCAGGATTTCATTATCCATTTTTTCCTTGTTTTTTTCTTCCCATCGATGGTATATTATAACAAAGAGCCTGTGGAGGTATGCTAGGGGGTGCATACCGTGAAAAATGGTATAAGCGATACTGAGAGGTTTATATTGCTGGTGTTGTGGGCTGTAATACTTTTTGTTGAGATGGCCACGGGATTCTTTTACTCGGATGTGCATCCACTGATAAAGTTTTCCCCTTTTAAAGCCCTTTTTATCTATCTTTTAATAAGAGAATTATGGTGCAAGTATAAAAAGAGAAGGAGATGATGCCATGTATCTGGCAACTTTCAGGATAGGAGATAAGGAAGACTGGGGTGTGGTAAGGCCCGAGTTGGGGCTCGTGTGCCCAGCCAGGCTTTGGCTGGGCGAAAGGGCACCGGCAACCCTTCTCGATTTTATACGGCTATCATGTGACCCGGATGGTGAAGGGCTGTCTTTGATTGAAACGCCTGAGCCGAACCACGGATGGCTTGCCATAGACGACATTAAATTGCTGGCTCCTATTCCCAGGCCGGTTCGCAATATATTCTGCGTGGGTAAGAATTATCTGGATCATATTGAAGAGCTAAGCAGGGATAAGGATATATCGGGCCTCAATACGCAGTATCCCCACTATTTTACCAAAGCCACCCATACCGTTACAGGGCCGTTTGATGAGATTTCGCTGCACCCGGACGTTACCTCACAGGTGGATTATGAAGCAGAGCTGGCGGTAATCATAGGGAAAAAGGGAATCAATATATCCGAAGACGAGGCAATGGATTACGTATTTGGCTATACCATACTCAATGATGTTACGGCCAGGGACCTGCAGCGAAATCACAATCAGTGGTTTAAGGGCAAGAGCCTTGACGGTTTTTGTCCCATGGGGCCGTGGATTGTGACCAGGGATGAGATCGGGCAGCCGGTTGAGCTCAATATATCCGGCCGGGTAAACGGGGAGCTGCGCCAAAACTCCAATACCCGCCATATGATATTCGGCATCTCAAAGCTCATAAGCATCCTTTCTCAGGGGCTTATGCTTGAGCCCGGTGACATACTGGCTACCGGTACGCCTGCAGGCGTCGGTATGGGGTTTGATCCGCCCAAGTTTTTGACATCCGGTGATGTTGTTAGGATAGAGATTGAGAAGATAGGGTATATAGAGAATAGATTCGTTGAATAAGACAAACTCCTCCAGCAATATCCTTTTTACAAGGAGAATATTGCTGGGGGTTTTTGATTTTATGAAGGTTATATTCATCACGAAAAAGTGGATTGTCGTATTCTGGATCTTGTTGAGCCTGCTGCTGTTTTTACTCTTTGCTTTAAAGCTCAAAGAGGATAGCGCAATTCTTACCCATGCCTCGCCAGTCAGCAAAAAGGTAATAGTGGTAGATGCGGGTCACGGGGGCTTTGATCCGGGGGCCGTTAGTGACAGCGGTACCCGGGAGGACAGGATTAATCTTATAATAGCCAGGAAGTTGAAAAAGTATCTGGAAGACCAGGGAGCCAGGGTGATAATGACCCGTGAAACCGATGAAGCGCTGGGCAAGAATAAGAGGGAGGATATGCAAAAGCGCGTAGAGATTATCAAAAATAGCAATGCAGATGTTGTAATCAGCATTCACCTGAACAAGTTCCAGCAATCAAAATATTACGGCGCGCAGACTTTCTACATGGCCGGAAGCGAGAAAGGGAAAAAGCTGGCACAGTGCATACAAAGTCGGCTTCTTACAATTTTAAATCGCGGCAACACCAGGCAGATCAAGGCGGTAAACAATCTGCTAATACTCAAGGCGGGTGATGCTCCCAGCGTTATTGTAGAATGTGGCTTTTTGTCAAATCCCCAGGAGGAGAAGCTGCTTAGGACGGATGAGTACCAAGAGCAGGTGGCCTGGGCCATATACTGCGGGCTAGTGGACTATTTCGCCGGTCAATAGCCATTATATTGGCCAGAATAATTTTATTTTTTGTGTTGACATTGACGTAACGTAAAGGTTTATAATACCCTTGTCAAGGGGTGATAGCATGGAATACACTGTACACGAACTGGCAAAACTGGCGGGAATAACGGCAAGAACCCTCAGATACTACGACCAAATCGGGCTTCTTAAGCCGGCCAGGGAAAATCCGTCGGGATACCGCATATACGGAGAGGCCGAGGTGGACAGGCTGCAGCAAATTTTATTTTACCGGGAGCTGGGTGTAAGCCTTGACTGTATAAAAAATATCATGAACTCTCCATCATTTGATAGGGTGGAAGCCCTAAAAGAACACCGTGCTAAACTCCTTGATGAAAAGAAGCGTTTGGAGCTGCTCATCGCTAACGTTGAAAAGACCATTGCCATGCTGGAAGGGAGGATAACTATGACGGATAAGGAAAAGTTTAAAGGCTTTAAACAGAAGATGATCGAAGAAAATGAATTGAGGTATGGTAAGGAAGCAAGGGAAAGATACGGTGATGAAGCTGTTGATGCTTCGTATAAGAAGCTAAAAAGCATGACCCAAGAAGATTACGCTGCTCTGGAAAGGTTGACTAATGAGCTAAACGAGACGATAAAAAAGGCATTTGAGACCGGGGATCCTGCAGGTGAACTGGCACAGAAAGCGTGCGAGCTTCATAAACAGTGGCTGCTTTATTTCTGGGACAGCTATTCCAAAGAAGCGCACATGGCGCTTGTACAGATGTACGTCGATGATGAGCGGTTTACTGCATACTACGATAAAATTGCCCCGGGGTGCGCTGCCTTTTTGCGTGATGCCATGAGGATATACACCGGGATAAAGGAATGAGATTTTGAATCGTATAACGGTTGCTCCGCTTGCGGGCTTAGAATAGTTTATTTTGTTTGCCAGCTAAACTATGCGATAGTAAGGAGAAGATGAATGGTGTAACCTCCCTGCCGAATAGGGCAGGGAGGCTTTTTGTTTTGATTGGTATTGAAACAAGGGTCCGGAATGTGATAGCCTTATATGGAGGTCAGAAATGGTGGAAAACGGGAGGCAAAAGATGAAAAAATCTCTTCTTTTTAAAAGGCTGATTGCGATGCTCGTATATTTGGGGGAAGCATTATTTGTATTCTATATCGGTATAGGGTATTTTAAATCGGGTGCAATATTTGATGCGTTAGGATTGCTTCTCATAGCGTCCATTTTTTGCATACCTGCAGGTGCAGCTACATGCCTGTGGGTTTCGACGATGCGGGATTACGATAAAAAACTAAGGACGGTGAGAGCTTTTGTATTGGCGATCTTTTTATTTTATGCTTTAATTTTATTCTATTTATTGTACATGGGACGATTCAGATATAGAGCATGGGCCATTGGAAATGACATTCGGTTTAACATAAACGCCTTCAATATAAACTTCGTTCCGTTTAAGACGATAGTGACTTACATAAGGCATTATTTTAGCGGCTCGATCAATAAGTCGATAATAATCAAAAATCTAATGGGCAATTTGTTTGTATTTAGTCCCATGGGGTTGCTATTGCCCTGCTTGTTTAAAAACCTGAGAAGGTTTAGCAAGTTTTCCATAACCATGATAATGATCCTGATTGCAGTGGAGGCTATGCAGCTGTTAACCAATACCGGAAGTATGGATATAGACGACATAATATTGAACTTAGCGGGAGCGCTTATATCCTTTGCCGTTTGGAAACTCGATATGGTCCAGCAACTGTTGAAAAAGCTTTATATTGTAGAAATGTAAGGCTCTGTCGCGTCCTAAATTTCATAATATCTTTAACGGAAATGGTTGCTGGACTATTTCTTAGTCGAGCTTTTCATAATATGTTACGGAAAGAGATGATGAGAAAGTGGAAATTACGAAAAATAAGGTTATGATGATGCTTTTCATCTTAATGTGTGCTGCCCTGGTAGTATTATTATTCCTGTTAATCATGAATATCCATATCAAGGCTTCAATAAAGGATAGAATGCTCTCTCCAGACCAAATACCGATAATAGATGCTGACTGCATTCTCGTATTGGGGGCGGGGGTATGGAATGGGGGGCGTCCCAGTCCCATGCTCGAGGATCGGCTTGTGCGGGCTATAGAGCTGTACAATATGGGCGTCTCCAATAGGTTATTGATGAGCGGCGATCATGGCAGAAAGGATTATGATGAGGTCAACGTAATGAAACGATTTGCCGTTGACAGGGGAATTCCATCGAGCCATGTCTTCATGGACCATGCAGGCTTTTCCACCTATGAAAGCATATACCGCGCCAGGGACGTCTTTAAGGTCAAAAAGGCCATCATCGTTACCCAGGAATATCATCTGTACAGGGCTTTGTATATCGCGAAGAAGCTGGGCCTGGAGGCATACGGCGTTGCTGCCGATCGCAGGGAATATTACGGACAGGCGAGCAGGGAGTTGAGGGAAGTTCTGGCAAGGGTTAAGGATTTCTTCTCTACAATTATAAAGCCCAGGCCTACTTATCTTGGAGAACCCATCCCTATAGATGGAGACGGCGATTTGACAAATGATTAGTGCAACAAAATGTCTTCAATCAACGTCTAATACCTAGAAACTGCTTGATAGGGAGGTTTTATCATGAAATGTTTTTATTTTTTGTTTATAGCAATTGCCGTAACATTGCTGGTTTTATCGTCCTGCAGCGGTGCCGCTAACAAGGATGAGGTCGGTTTTGTGGCAATCGTCCTTGAGAATAACCGGTCCAATTTGCTGGTGCAGCCCGAGGAAGGCTCGGATGTCCTGCGTTCGGCCGATAAGATTACGGTATACATTAACGATGATGTAAAATTGCTGGATTCTCAAGGCAAGGAGATAGGCATCGACGATATAGGAGCGGGAGAAAGGGTTCAGGTATTTTTTGACGGCGCAATTGCGGAGAGCTACCCGGCACAGATCCATAGATGTTACAGGGTCAAGTTGTTGGATTA
>JAMNZI010000148.1 GCA_023622385.1 Bacillota bacterium
TCTTTGCCGTCCAGCTCAACTACTACGCTTTTGCCGCCACTCCGTATCCCCATGGCATATACGCCCACCAAACCTATGGCAACCAGTACTGCTGCAAATAGGTATACCACCAGGTCTCCTATTTTCATCCCCATCTTCATTGTTGAAGCTCATACTCCTTATCGGTCACGATTAGCTTACCCTTTAGTCCTTTCGAAGTATATATTTTCTTATCCAATGTGATGGCCAAGGCATCTACGCCTTCCATCTCCTCCACAATTTCAAGCCCTCTCTCCGCTCCCATGATAAACACGGTTGTAGACAGCGCATCGGCATCAATCGAATATGGAGCCACCACCGTTGTGGCCATAAGCCCGCTGTTTGCGGGATAGCCCGTGGAAGGATCAAATATATGATGGTACCTCTTTCCCGTTTTTTTATAAACATCCACAATATAGCGTTCATAATCTCCCGAACTGACAACACTTCCATCCATTACCTCTATAACAGCAATATGGCGCCGTGCTCCCTCAGCTCTAGGGTCCTGTACACCTATTCGCCATGGCTGGCCATTGGGCTTACCGCCCATGACTACCACATTTCCACCCATATTTATAAGAGCATGCACTACGCCTTCCTTCTTTAAAATCCTTGCCACTTCATCGGCGGCATATCCCTTGGCAATGGCCCCTAAATCGATACCCATGCCAGGCTCTTTAAGGTAAACGGTCTTTTCCTCTTCATCTATCACAACGTTGCGATAGTCCACCAACTCGAGCTTATCCTGTATTTCTGACTCTGTAGGCACCCGAGGATGCTCAGATGTGATCCCCCACAGCTTTACAATGGGGTATATGGTTATGTCAAAGGCTCCATTGGATTTTTCCGCATATTCCAATGCTTTTTTTATGACCGCAAAAGTATCATCATGTACTTTTACGGGCTGCTTTCCAGCATTGCTGTTTATTCGGCTCACATCGCTGCCCTGTATCGTAACGCTCATGCGATTCTCTATCTCTTCAATCCGCTTTATAGCCTTATCCAAAATGTCAGGTCCGTTTTTTCCCGCATATATGCGTATATTTACCCAGGTATTGAGAGCAAATATATCCTTATGGTATTCCCGAACTCCTGTTGCCCTTGCACAGCCCTGCAAAATTGCTCCTAATAAAAAAATAGCAATAACTAAAGCACAAATTTGTCGGTACCTTTTCAAATATAAACCTCCATCTCTCCATTTGATTTTGATGTAACATCCTCTTCGACACCCTAATTCAACATAAAATATAATACCATTTGATATCCCTTATGACAAGCTTTTCAAAAACACAATTACGATTAAATAAAAGACCTGTCTTGCGACAGGTCTTTTATTTATATTTTACTTGCTCTGTGCTTCCTTCAAAGCTTCTTTTGCCAATGTCTTGAATTTGTCTGTTGTTCCAGTAGCACCGGTGTAAGTATCAACAGCATCGGGATCCTGCTTCTCAACAAGGCCTTTCTCCAATGTCTCATAGGCATCCAACAGGTCTACATTCTTTTGTTCCTTGAATCTCTTATGATACTCTGTATCCTCGCTCTTCTTCTTGCCTTCCTGGTTTACCTCATCATAATTGACTTCGGTAATTTTGCCGCCTTCAACCTTTATCTCAATCTGTCCTTTCCAGCCGTGGTCATCAAACTCTGGCTCCTCAGCTGTATACGTTCCATCTTTATAGGTAGCAGTTTCAGTTCCTTTATCTTCGGTAGCTCCTTGGTCTTGCTCTTTGGAATCATTAGCAGCGCCACCACAGGCTGTTAACAGAGCAATGGTCAACAGCACTATTAATCCCAGACTAAGTAACTTTTTCATTGCATGCACCCCTCCTTTTTTGTTGTTATTTTTTAATCATTGCTTATTCTATCTCAAAACATAAATATATTCAATGCTTTTATCGGTTTATTCTCTCCAATTTTTTCAATAATAGGGATTATAAGCGCTGTTTTGCTCATTCTGAGATAAATCTCCCTCCATTTTCATTGATAAATTAACCTGATTCTAGCCAGAGGGAATTTTACACAAAAATTTGGACTTGATCCATATGTTCGTTAAAATTGTATCTTTAGCTTGTTAAATTATATCTTTTAAATATTCGTTTTATATGTTAAAATCATTAAAACGTCAATTTTATAACGTCTTTTCATATGTATAACTAATTTGTATAGCTCAAAGGGGGTAGATACAATGTCCACCAAACAGGTGGTTATACTGGGCGCAGGGTACGGCGGATTGGAAGCTGCCAAAACTTTGCATAAACTATTAAAAAAGCGAAGCGATGTAGAAATCATTCTTATAGATCAAAATCCCTATCACACGCTGCTTACCGAGTTGCATCAGGTAGCTGGTCATAGGATTGAACCCAGGGGCGTAAAAGTATCTATCGAACACGTGTTGCAATATACAAAGGTAAAGTTTGTCCACGACAGAATACAAAAGGCCGATCTCGAGAACAAAAAGCTGATATCGGCAAGCCATGAGTACAGCTTTGATTATCTGATTTTGGGGGCTGGAAGTCAGCCCGCATATTTTGGAATCCCTGGGATGAAAGAGCATGCCTTCACGTTGTGGTCGCTGGAGGACGCACAAAAAATACACGACCACATAATACACATGTTTCAGCTGGCATCAAAGGAGCAAAATCCTGATAAACGCAAGGAAATGCTCACGTTTGTAGTTGGTGGAGGCGGGTTCACCGGCGTAGAGATGATGGGTGAACTCATGGAATGGACTACTACCCTGTGCCGTGAATACAATATACCCAAGGAAGAGGTGCGGCTTGCAGTCGTTGAAGCATTGCCCACCATCTGCCCGATACTGGACGAAAAGCTGTCCAAAAAAGTAGTTAACTTCTTCGAAAAACACGGCGTAGAGGTTTACACCAATACGCCTATAACCGAAGTGCATGCTGACAAAGTCTGCATGAAAGGCGAAAATACCATACCCACCAGGACCCTCATATGGACCGGAGGCGTTGAGGCCAACGAGTTTGCAAAGGAGCTGGGGTTGACGCTAGGCAAGCGTAATCGAATAGTGGTAAACGAATATCTGCAAACCGTTGAGTATCCATATGTATATGCCATCGGTGACATAATGGAGTTTAAAGAAAACGGCAATGTACTTCCAGCCTTGGTCGAGTCAGCCCTTCAGTCAGGCAAGTGTGCAGCACAAAACATTGCCGCAGAGATTTTAGGCTCTCAAAAACAAAGGTTTAAACCCGAGCTTCACGGCGTAATGGTATCGGTAGGCTCCTTCTTCGCCGTAGCGCAGATCAAAGGGCTGCCTCTGCTGGTTGGAATATGGGCCACCATCATGAAGCACCTGGTAAACATGCACTACCTATTTGGAATAGGCGGCCTTGAACTCATATGGGATTATATTTACGACCAGTTTTTGTACAAAGCCAGAACGTACAACGCCTTTATAGAGACAGCCATCGGCCACATCAAGCGAAGGAACTTTACCTTCTGGCTTGTACCATTACGAATCTGGCTGGGAATCATGTGGCTGGCATCAGGCATTCAAAAAATACAGGCTGGTTGGTTGGGTGATTGGGCGATGTTGGGCCCTGGAGGTGCAACCGATGCCACATCATCGGCCTCCATCATCAGCCTGGTCAGTGACCATACTCCTGGCTGGTATGCCTGGATAGCCGAAAACATTATTTATCCCAACGCCCTTCTGTTCCAGAAGCTCATAGTGATCACCGAGATTGGGCTGGGGATAGCTTTCATATTCGGAATATTCACCTTTATTGCCGGCCTGGTGTCCATTGCCATGAACATAAACTTCATGCTATCGACAGGCCTTCCTTCCACCAATACTGGCCTACCAGATCTGTGGTACATCATGGCATCGATAGCCATGCTGGCTGGCGCCGGAAGGTCGCTGGGAGTGGACTATTACCTGATTCCTTACCTCAGAAATCAGGTAAGGTACTTCCAGAAAAACAGGGCCTTCAGCCTATTTAAGGGGTGGCAATGGTAAGTAGCTATCATAGTCATAGGGCATAACCATGTCGATATTTAAATAAAAGGGGGCAAAGATTTCTAACCATCTTTGCCCCTTAATTATTGAGTTTCTTTTTTACAGCATTTTGCCGCCGGATTAGCCACTGATGAAAACCACATTAATCTGCGTATCTTACCCTACAAAACGACTTTTATCTCTTAAGATGGGATGTTTATTACCCGCGAAGCATTGAGCACAGAAAGCACAGCTACTCCAACATCTGCAAAAACGGCTTCCCACATATCTGCATGGCCAGCCATACCAAGCAAAAGCACTAACATTTTAACCCCCAAAGCCATGATAACGTTTTGCCACACTATACGATTTGTTCTGCGGGCTATCTTTATAGCCGTTGCCAGCTTGGATGGTTCATCGGTCATGAACACCACATCGGCTGCCTCAATAGCTACATCGGAACCCACACCTCCCATGGCCACTCCTACATCGGCCCTTGCCAGCACAGGCGCATCATTTATACCATCACCAATAAACACTATCTTGCCTTTATTGGAAGATTTTGTTTTCTCTAGTTCTTCCAATTTCTCAACCTTTTGATGCGGAAGAAGCTCGGCGTGCACTTCATCCAAGTTTAAGCTGCGGCCCACTTTAAGTCCGGCTCGATAGCTATCACCCGTAAACATAACTGTTCGTTTTACACCCAATCGTTTCAGTTTATCAACGGCAATTTTTGCATCCTCTTTTAGCGTATCCTCTATCAAAATGTACCCCGCATAATTCCCATCTATGGATACATATACGCAGGTACCTCCCGCTTCAATATCAGGACATGATACACCGTGCTGTTTGAGAAACCTGGCGCTGCCCACCAGCACCTGCTTGCCGTTTATCTTGACTTTTATACCGTGGCCTGGAACCTCAGTATATTCGTCAACTGCCTGATTAGCCAAAGGTTTATTGTACGCCTCTACTACTGAAAGGGCTATGGGATGATTAGAAAATCTTTCTGCTAAAGCGGCATAATAAAGAAGCTCTTCTTCTGGCATACCGGCTTCAGGAACCACCGCCACTACTTTGAACACTCCCTTAGTGAGGGTACCCGTCTTATCAAACACTACGGTATCAACATTCCCGAGGGCTTCAAGGTACTGTCCTCCCTTGACCAGGATGCCGTTTCTCGAAGCACCGCCCAAGCCGCCAAAGAATCCAACGGGTATGGATATCACCAGTGCACAAGGGCATGATACTACCAGGAACACAAGTGCCCTGTACACCCATTGGCTCAAAGGCTGTTTCCACAGCAATGGAGGTATTGCGGCGATCAGTGCAGCTGCCAGTACCACCGCCGGAGTATAATATTTTGCGAACCTGGTTATAAACCTTTCAGTGGGCGCTTTGTTATTCCTGGCGTTTTCTATTAAATTGAGTATTTTAGAAGTAGTGGAATTGTTAAAATCGCTGGTAACTTGAACGTATATGACACCGGTTTGGTTCACCGACCCCGACAAAACTGAATCCCCAGTTAATACATCCCTGGGCAAGGGTTCGCCAGTTAAAGCCGATGTGTCAACAGCCGATTGCCCTTTGACAACGACTCCATCGAGCGGTATACGCTCTCCGGGTTTGACTACTATAACATCCCCCACCATCACCTCAGCAGGATGGACACGCTTAACCTCATCCCCAACCACCTTATTAGCATACTCCGGACTTATATCTATGAGCTTGGCGATGGAATTCCTAGACTTTTTTACTACGCTGTCCTGTAGCCATTCACCTATTCGATAGAACAGCATTACCGCAGCCGCCTCAGGAAACTCCTTAATAGCAAAAGCTCCCAGAGTGGCTATCGTCATGAGGAAGTTTTCGTCCAGGATGCTCCCCCTAATAATATTTTTCAAGGCATTATATATGACTTCTCTACCTGCAAGTAAATAGCTTATTACGTAAAACGCCACCTTTGCCCAGCTGTCTAAAGGGAGAAACGCCAGCACGAATAAGATAGCACTTGCTATTAGATCGAGATTTTCTAAAAGGCTATCCCTCAAATCCGTTTCATGAAAATGCTCCGCGTGTATGCTGGTTTCACCGCAGGCGCAGCAGCTACAGCTCTCCAATTCACATTCACCGCTCTTCTTTCTTGCTATATTGAACCTCACTTCAGACCTCCTCTCCCTTTTAGAATAAAAATTTATTTGTTTTCCATGAGATGTTCCAGTCCCACTTTCATTATCTGCCCTATGTGTTCATCATCCAAAGAATAGTACACGTTTCTCCCTTCCCTCCGATACTTTATGAGCCGACTATGCCTCAATATCTTGAGCTGATGAGAAACTGCAGACTGATTCATGCCAAGGTATTCGCATAAGTCGCATACGCACATTTCGGCTACCGAAAGCGCATGAAGTATACGAAGCCGCGTTGGGTCGCCAAACATCTTAAAAAACTCCGCTAGGTCATTTACTGTGCTGTCATTTAAAGCACGTTCATATATATAGTTCAAGGTGTCCTGATGAATGACATGATCTGAACATACATCTATTTTCCCATTGCATTTCTCCTGATTTTCCAATCTTAACACCCCTTCTAAAATTAAAAATGGAACATATAAACATATTTTCATATATAAATTTTAGCAAGTCATATTTATATTGTCAATAACCGAATAATTTCAAAATACAAACAGATCTACAACCTGACCTCCCTACATTCCCTAAATAAAAAGATGACCTCTTCGCGGTCATCTTAAAGCCACCTCTTGTTCATCTTCATAACTTTTCAGCTTTCTTCAGGCATGTCCC
>JAMNZI010000195.1 GCA_023622385.1 Bacillota bacterium
GGTAAGGTTTTGTGCAAAATACAGCGGGGTGGGCCGTCCCGCATATTCCCTTAAGTAATAACGGTATTCCTCCATAAAACTTTCGTCTTGTATAGCTGCATTGAACTCCCTCTCTAGCTCGATCAAAGCGTTCATTACCGTTTCGGGTACATACTGACCCCCAAATATGCCAAATCTACCTGGTATGCTTTTCACAGTTCCTCACCCTTTCTACAAATTCTTTCATCTTGTAGTAGTCTTTAAAACCATTGGTCTCCACACCGCTGCTGACATCCACAGCATACGGCTTTATTTTAGCTATGGCCAGGCAAACGTTCTGAAGATTAAGCCCTCCTGCCAGGATTATTTTTCTACTAAAGGATACACCATCTAATAAATTCCAGTCAAACGTTTGTCCTGTCCCTCCATAGATTCCATGCACCGCTGCATCCAGCAGTATGCCATCCACTGGGTATTTCCCGACATACATCAATACATCTTGGTCTTTCACCCTTACAGCTTTCCACACTTCAACGCCCCACGCAGCGTATTCGGCCACATCATCAGGGTTTTCGTCCCCGTGAAGTTGGATCACATCAAGACCTAAAGCGCTGCAAGCCTCTTTTATAAATTCTTTGCTCTGGTTGACAAATACGCCAACTTTCTTTATGCATTTGTCGAGCCGAGCAACAAGGCTTTCAGCAAGCCTTAAATCCACCCTTCTGGTACTTTTGGCAAACACAAAACCTGCATAGTCGACTTTTAGTTCATTAACGTAGTCAATGTCCTGATACCTCCTAAGGCCGCATATCTTTATCTTAACCACCTGAAGTTTCCACCTCCTTAAACTCTCTCAGCGTCCCTATCACATCGCTAGCCGTCATCAAGGTCTCGCCTATCAGGAAGGCATCCACTCCCATGGATTTAATGCGCCTTATATCCTCAGCCGACTTTATACCGCTTTCCGAAACCTTTACTGTATGAGCAGGAATCAGCTTTACAAGCCTTTCAGTAGTGTCCAAGCTTACCCTGAGGCTTTTAAGGTCCCGGTTGTTTATGCCTATCACTTCGGCTCCACAGTCCAGCGCAATTTCAAGTTCCCTCTCGTCGTGTACCTCCACTAGACATTCTAGGCCTAGGAATTTTGCCAGGCCATAAAACTCTTTCAGTTGCCTTCCCACAACAGCCACTATGAGTAGGACGGCATCGGCCCCCAGGGTTTTGGACTGGTAAATCTGATAAGTGTCCACTATAAAGTCCTTTCTAAGCACAGGACACGAGACCGCTTGCTTCACCTGCTGAAGGAAGGCATCACACCCCATGAAATATTTCTCCTCGGTTAAAACCGAGATGGCATCCGCCCCACCCTCCTGGTACATCCTTGCAACATCAGACGGAACTATATTTTCTTTTATGATGCCTCTTGAAGGAGAAGCCCGCTTTATCTCGGCAATAATCTTCACTCCATCTTGAGGCCCACGGCTACTTCGGCGCAGCGCTTCAGCAAAATTTCTGTGTGGAGATGCAAATTGAAGCTCCTTTTCCAGCACTTTTAATGGCTTCTCTCGCTTTTGCTCCTCCACGCACTTTTTCTTGTAAGCCACCATCTCGTCAAGAAACATAGGCTACCTCCTTGCTCACCTTTATGAATTCTTTTAATTTTTCATATGCCGCGCCTGAATCGATCAGATACGTGGCTTTTTCAAGCCCTTCCCTTACGCTCTCGGCGGCATTGCCAATATACAGCGCAGCAGCAGAATTCAGCAAGACTATATCCCTTGCCGGCCCTCTTTCACCTTTTAATATCCTCATTATCAACTCAGCATTGTGTTTTGCATCACCACCTGCAATGTCTTGTAGCCTCGCGTAATGGATACCGTATTCAGCGGGATCTATCTCATAATCAATTATCTCTCCATCCTTGACCTCGCTTACCCTCGTCCTCGTCGTGATGGTAATCTCATCCAGGCCGTCTAAGCCATGCACCACCATCGCCCTTTGAGTACCTAAGTTGTTTAGCACCTCTGCCAGGCTGTGCACCAACCGCCCATTATACACACCTAAGACTTGACCCTTGACACCAGCAGGATTAGTAAGCGGCCCCAGTATGTTAAAGATAGTCCTCACTCCCAGCTCCCTTCTCGGCCCTACGACATTCTTCATGGATACATGGTAATGAGGAGCAAACAGGAAACCTATGTGCGTCCTCCTGATGCACTCGACCACCATCTCTGGCGACATCTCTATATTTACTCCCAATGCCTCAAGGACATCTGCACTCCCGCTTTTGCTGGATACCGCTCTATTGCCGTGCTTAGCGACCTTTACCCCGGCAGCCGCAGCGATAATTGCCACAGCCGTTGATATATTGAAGGTTTTGCCTCCATCACCACCGGTGCCACAGGTATCGATGGTATAGTCGCCCAGCTCTACTCTTTTGGCCTTAAGCCTCATGGAAACGGCACATCCGGTTATCTCGGGAATGGTCTCCCCCTTCATGCGCAGCGCCACCAGGAAAGCGCCTATCTGCGACGGCGTAGCGCTGCCATCCATTATATCGTCCATGGCCAGCGCCGCCTCTTGCTGGGTCAAGTGCTCACCCGACACTATCTTTTTCAGTGCTTCACTCAACACTTATGATCCCTCCCATAAAATTCTTTAATATTTGCTTGCCCTTCTCTGTCAAAATCGACTCAGGATGAAACTGTATGCCGTATATCGGCAGGCTCCTATGGCTCACCGCCATGATAGTACCGTCAGAGGTGCGCGCAGTAACCTCCAGCTCCGGCGGCAGGCTCTTCCCATCCAGTACCAGAGAATGGTACCTGGTTGCGCGTATAGGATTTTTTACTCCACACAGTATCCCTTTCCCGTTGTGTATCACCATAGAAGTCTTGCCGTGCAGTATTCTGTCCGCCCGCACCACTTTTGCACCATAAGCATATCCTATAGCCTGATGCCCCAGGCAAATGCCAAGAAGTGGAATCTGACCGTTGAGCCTTCTTATAAGCTCAACGCATATGCCGGCATCCTCAGGCCTGCCAGGCCCCGGCGACAGCACTATCCTTTTGGCACCAGAATTAATAACCTCATCCACCGTCACCTCATCGTTTCTTACCACTTCTATGCGTGGATATATTTCACCAAGATATTGATACAAATTGTAGGTAAACGAGTCATAGTTATCGATTAAAATTACCATTTTAAAGCACCTCCTTGAGCGCCATAGCCTTGTTAAGCGTCTCCTGGTATTCAAGTTCAGGGATAGAATCGTAAACAATCCCTGCACCTGCCTGGATATACGCCTTTTGGCCTTTAAAAACAATAGTCCTTATGGCTATGCACATGTCCATGTTGCCCGTGTATGCGAAGTATCCAACCGCTCCAGCATATATGCCGCGCCTTACATTTTCCAGCTCATCAATTATCTCCATGGCTCTTACCTTGGGGGCACCTGACACTGTACCGGCTGGTAAACAGGCCACCAGGGCATCAAAGCAGTCCTTGTCGTCCCTAAGCTGGCCCGACACCGTGGAGACTATATGCATAACATGGGAATACATATCCACTCCCATAAATCTGTCAACCCTGACTGAGCCGAATTTGCTTACCTTGCCGATATCGTTTCTGCTCAGGTCCACCAGCATGACGTGCTCGGCCCTCTCCTTTTCGTCCGACAAAAGCTCCTCTTTCAGCCTATCATCCTCTTCCTTGGTCTTGCCCCTGCGCCTGGTGCCGGCTATGGGATTGGTCCTGACGGTTCCCCCCTCAACGCTCACTAGGCTTTCGGGGGATGATCCCACTATCTGAAAGCCTTCAAAGTCTATATAGAACATATACGGCGAAGGATTGAGAGACCGCAGTTTTCTATAAGCATCAAATGGACTGGTACGAGTAGTTGCAGTCAGCCTCTGGGACAAAACCACCTGAAACACATCGCCAGCAACTATATATTCTTTCGCCTTTTGGACAATTTGGCAAAACCTATCCTCATCATAATTGGAAGCGATGTCTTCAAGATTGCTTGACATCTCAAGAAGATGTACGTTTTCCGTTGAGAAGATTTCGTCCTT
The DNA here is from genome assembly GCA_023622385.1 of Bacillota bacterium. GTDB lineage: Bacteria > Bacillota > Clostridia > Caldicoprobacterales > Caldicoprobacteraceae > Caldicoprobacter. The sequence continues at coordinate 4,053 of JAMNZI010000195.1, forward strand.
CATCCTGTTCAATCTATCCACCACATCGCCGTATTCCACCTGATCTTCTGGCAATACATTGCAAACAATAGATACAGTGTGGTAAAAGTGGTCGTATACTATGACGTCCTCGTAAAACATTAGATAAGCCTCAGGCACCTGAATTAAATCCGGGTTTTTGTCAGGCAGTTTTTCATACTGCCTCACTACGTCATATCCCACATATCCAACAGCGCCCCCCGTAAAAGGAGGAAGTTCCACACCCGATACCACATTGTACCGTTTTATGTGCCTTTTCACCTCATCAAGAACCTTGCCCGTGACCGTCTCGGTTTTACCGTATTTTTCTATAAACACCCTTTCGCCATAACTGCTTATCATCATGTAAGGGTTACAGCCCAGGAAAGAATATCTACCCCAGTTCCTACCATTTTCCACGCTTTCAAGTAAAAACTTCCTCTTACCCTTTAAGGTGTAAAACAATCCAATGGGAGTAAGCTCATCGGCATTCAGTTTCAACAGAACAGGTACAATGCCGCCCTGTTGCCTTAATTTTCTAAATTCTGGTTCACTGGGAAATATCATTGTTTTTCTCACTCCTTTCGTTTTCACTTAAAAATGACTGTTATTGACCTGACTAAACCAAGCTGAATCGATAAAAAATTAACTTTGTATAACTAAAAAAGGGTACCTCATCCCCATTGGGACGAGGTACCCCTCGCGGTGCCACCCAATTTCAGCCGATTTAGACGGCGGGATATCAAAAAAGGCATTTCACCCTTTAGGGCGAAATGCCTTAGCACTCCGCTAGCCACCTAAATGCAGCCATCTCGTTCCAGGTACGGAAGCTTATGCTTCGATACCCTGTCCTTTTAACGGTGGACTACCGGTTTATGCTACTTAAAGTTCGCACAACTTCTCCCGGGCCCATTCAACGGCACCCAACGGTACCGGATCCCACCATCCCCGGCTCTCTGTGACCTGGCCATGCCGCCTACTCTTCCCGTTCATCGAATTTGGTCGTTTTTTATAATGATACATAGAGAATCGATGCATGTCAAGAGGATTAAAAGTTTTTCATTGAAAAATTTTCCCTCCCAAACCTTTATTTTAGGCAAGGCTAACACCTGTCCACCAAAACCTGTGGGACAAAATTGCCAAATAAGATAGCCTTTTATTTATATACTCAAAATAAGCAAAAACTATATGCAAACTTTAAGCGTATGGATTTCATACGGCCTGAAATATAATTCTACGCCATTTTCTTCTCTGCTCAATACCTCAATTTCCTCCTCCATCATGTTAACCAAGCACACGGACCTGAAAGGGAAATAAAATTTTATCTTTGTTCTAGTACCTGCGCCACTATTTTCATACAGCCTAATGATAATATCATGGCTGTCCTCGGCCTTTTTTACCGTTTCTATAATAATATTCTTGGCTTCTACCTCCATAAAAGTTTTCTCTCGTGGTATGGTTCCGCCCTCACCAGCAGCTAATGGAATCACATTAATGGGTATATTCAGCTCATAGCCCTCTCTAGCAACTCCCCCCTCAACATGATCCCCAGGATGAGGATAGAGAGCATAGGTAAACTCATGTACCCCTCTATCTGCCTCAGAATCTGGATAAGTAGTACTACGCAACAAATTTAAATCGATCACATTATCTACAACCTTGTGACCATACTTGCAGTCATTCATGAGCGCCACACCATAGTCCCTCTGGGAAAGATCTACCCATTTATGAGCGCACACCTCATATTTAGCCATTTCCCAGCTAGTATTACGGCATACAGGCCGTTTTATGCTTCCAAACTGTATGTCGCAGGTAGCTTCATTGGCATGAATATCAACCGGGAATGAAGTACGCAGCATCTTGTTGGTTTCATGCCAATCAACTTTAGTAATGAAATCCACTCTGCGGCTCCCTAACGTGAGAACAACCTTTTGTTCAATGATAGAAGCACCATAACGATATACCTGGCTTGCCACAGCTTTCGGACCGTCAACATAAAAGCTGGCTGATTGTAAAGTAAAAAACTCACAAGGAATTTGATCGTAGAATATGGGGAAATCCCACGCATCCCCTTTATCATCATATACTGCCAGCTTATTGGCAAACGAACCAACAGGTAAGACTTCCCGGTTGTATTCCTTATCAAAAATGGACTCAATGCTTCCGTCAGCAGCAAACTTAATGCGCAGTTTGTCATTCTCCAACAAATTGTTACCCGCAGTCAAACCGCAAATCTGCTTTTCATGCATTGAAACGTCCACAACAGTGTAACCCATTGGCGGAACTTTGACTTTAAGCCATTTATCCTTTACACAGATCCACTCATCTCTCTCCCATGAGAGAGAATTTATTACAGCAACGGGGTATACCATCTCGCTCACATCTAATTTATTAATCCAAGAGAGATAAGCTTTTTCCTTTAATCCTTTCACCTCTTCCATCAATGCCTTATATCGAGCCAAAGATTCATCATATACTCGCTTTATAGAAGAACCGGGTAAAATATCATGGAACTGGTATAGAAGCACTTCTTTCCAAATCCTTTCCAATTCCTCTTGAGGATAAGGATACCCACAAACAATTGAACTCAAAACATGAGCCCATTCCAACTCCCTGAGTTCCAACTCGATTTTCCTATTATAACGCTTGTTCCTAGCTTGACTTGTATAGGTACCTTGGTGCTTCTCCAGATATAGCTCCCCAA
>JAMNZI010000203.1 GCA_023622385.1 Bacillota bacterium
GTGGATAATTATTTATCCATTCCTGTATCTTTAAAATGTCCTCTATGGCTGTATTCAGCTATAGCACTCCCCTTCGGAATGAATCGCCGCAGCTGCTCATTTACCTGTTCATTATTCCCTTTCCGAATTATTGTAGCTGGACTGACACCCATTATCCGTGCTATCCGCCGCTGACTCAGTCTTTGATTTTTCGGCAATTTATTATTCCTATTAACTATCGCTTCTAATTCTTCTCTCTCTTCGAAAGTTAAGTGTTTACCTTTTTTACGAATTCTGATACAACATACTTGGCTCATGATGCTTCTCCGTTCAACAGAGAAGCTATCATGAGCTCTAACTGTTTCATTTAATTTTACAACTCGCCCATATAAAATATATAATCACTTGAAGCAAAATATATTCAAATATTTGACGGCGGGGAGATTCTAATTTATAATGTAAACGACTATTTCAAATCTGCTATATAAAACTTTGGAGGAGAAAGCAACATGTCCAAAACGATAGGAAGAGATCTCACGGAAGGAAGCATCGTAAAGCACCTTATCACCTTTTCGTCACCCCTGCTTTTGGGCAACGTCTTTCAGGCACTTTACAACACGGTTGATAGTATATGGGTAGGGCAATTCTTAGGTCCGGAAGCCCTGGGTGCGGTATCGGTAAGCTTTCCCATCACTTTTGTATTGATATCCATGGTCATGGGTATAACCATGGCCACCTCTGTCCTAGTATCACAGTATGCAGGTGCCAAAGATACCGACATGATTTCAAGAACCATAAACAACTCGTTTTTTCTCTTAGGAATAGCAGCTATTGTATTTACTAGTTTAGGGCTTATCTTCAGTCGAAAGGTGCTCATGCTCTTGAATACCCCCGAAGATATTTTCGGTTATGCAGTGGAATATTTGAATATATACCTTTTGGGCCTTGTATTTACTTTTGGCTACAACGTGGTAAGCTCCGTGCTAAACGGCCTGGGGGATTCCAAAACGCCAGTCAAATTCCTAATTATCGCTACAATAGCTAACATCATACTGGACCCCCTACTCATCTTCGGATTTGGCTTCATCCCCAAAATGGGCGTAGCCGGAGCTGCCCTAGCAACCATACTGTCGCAGGCGCTGTCATTTTTGCTGGTGTTTAGATTTCTCATCAAAAACAATCACCTCATCAAGCCCGACTTTAAGAATTTCAAGTTTGACCGCGATCTGGTGTGGAAGCTTATCAAAATAGGACTGCCTGCCGGCATCCAGCAAATAGTGGTATCCATGGGCCTGACCATGATGACGGGCATAATAAACTTGTTTGGCTCTAATGCGGTAGCAGCCTTCGGCGCCACCTCTAGGCTAGATCAGTTTGCCCATATGCCTGCCATGTCCCTGGGGCTGGCCACATCGGCGCTTACAGGCCAAAACCTAGGAGCTCAGAAGTATGAAAGGGTTAAGGAAGTATTCAAATGGGGCAATATATTGGCAGCAGGCATCACTGCTGTAATTGTCATACTGATCATGGCCTTTCCCAGAGCCATTCTGCGCACTTTTACCAGCGCTCCCCACGTGCTGGACATAGGCAGCAGGTACTTAAGAATTGTGGGAATCTCCTATATCCCTTTCTCCCTAATGTTTGTCACCAACGGCATATTGAGAGGTGCAGGTGATACCCTGCCTACCATGGTTTTCTCGATTGTATCGCTGTGGCTCATAAGGATTCCGTTGGCCCGTTACCTGTCATCATTCAAAACCCTAGGAGTAAATGGCATATGGATGGCCATAGCCATAAGCTCCATAATCTCTATGACCATGAGCATCGCTTACTATCTATCCGGCAGGTGGAAAAACAAAAAGGTGGTGGCTAAAAACCATCAGTGACTAGCTTTCTACAAGCCCTTGTGCCATAAGAGACGAGCATCAAAAGGGGTACATTGTTTCCACACATCATGTCGGTTATTCACAAGGCGAAATGAAAGACACGACCTTAAGGCTGCTTTTTAATCCCCTCTTCAAGCCACTCAAAAAATTTATCAGGTACCTCCCAGGGCATCCTGTTCAAAGCGGCAAATGCCCAACTCGCGGTAGCACAGCAAAGGGCCATATCCTCTCCCGTGTTCCTGACCGCCACCAATATATGCCGGGTATCGTACATCTCGGATTTAGTGGAAAAAACTTATAGGCTCTCCACCCTGCCACGCATGCCACTATAATATTTTTCAAAATTTTCAAAAAAATCAATTAGAATCATACACAGCAGCTACTTACACCCTTTAATTACGCTTCTATCTCTTCCCGATCCCCTATGTAATTTATCATCCCTGTACAAAATTTCCGCGCATTCTTTGGATAAGATTGATATTTGAATTTCAAATTTAGTGGTATATAATATATGAAACCAATAATACAATTGTTTAAGAAAAAAAGGAGGTGGGCTACGGCATGGCAATAGAACGGCAGGTAAAGCTTGAGAAGCTCACCCAGGTATGCGATTTCGTCAACCTGGCTTCCAAATACAGCTGCGACGTAAAGGTAAAAAGCAATAATCACATAGTGGACGGCAAGAGCATACTGGGCATACTAACCCTCTCCCTATGGAAGCCGGTTACGGTATGGGCCTCCGGAGAGGACGCTGAAGAGTTTGTCGCCCAGTTAAAGTCTTTCCAACCTCAATGAAAAAGGTATCCCTTCAATACCAAAGATCAAAAGGGATACCTTTTCGTTATCGGTTCAGCCCGCTCCAAATCAAGCATCCTAATTTTTTCATATCCTGCAGAGATGCATTGCAAAGCTCGAAAACACGATACCATTTTAAACGCTATATGTGGCAATTGTGTTATATCTTACACTTCTGTAAGAAAAGCATAATACCCCCGCATGGCTTCGTATATATCCGCCTTGCTGGTAACCTCCCAAGGGGCATGCATGCTGTGGACCGGAACCCCGCAGTCTATCACATCCATTCCATATTGGGCAAGTATGTATGCAATGGTCCCACCGCCCCCCTGATCCACCTTGCCCAATTCAGCGGTCTGCCAGGTAACGCCGTGCTTATCCATAATGGCACGAAGATAGGCCATGTATTCGGCATTGGCATCATTGCTGCCTGATTTGCCTCTCACCCCAGTGTATTTGTTAAACGTGACGCCCTTGCCCAAATAGGCAGCATTCTTCCTCTCCATGACCGACGGATAATTCGGATCAAAGCCAGCGCTAACATCGCAGGATAACATCTTGGAGTTAGCCAGGGCGCGCCGCATCTTAATCTCGCTATAATCCCCCATCAGGTTCATGATTTCAGCCAGGGTGTTTTCGAAAAACCGCGATGTCATGCCCGTCGCCCCTACGCTACCTATCTCTTCCTTATCCACCATCAACGCCACACACGTCTTTGCAGGGTTCTCCACTCTCATGAGAGCTTCAAAGGAAGCGTAGGCACATACGCGATCATCCTGACCATAAGCAATGACCATGCTCCGATCCAGGCCATAATCCCTTGCACCACCTGCGGGCACTACCTCCAACTCCGCCGACACAAAATCCTCCTCGTCTATCCCATACCTCTCGTTGAGCAGGCGCAATATGTTCTTCTTTACCCGTTCCCCATCCTCCTTGTTGTCGCCCTTAAGGGGTATACTGCCAATGCATACATTGAGGTCCTCGCCCTCGATGCCCTTGGCCAGCTTTTTCTCCATCTGCTCTGCAGCCAAATGGATTAAAAGATCGGAAATCCCCACAACGGGGTCATCATCTTTCTCGCCGATTACCACGTCGATGACGGTGCCATCCTTCTTGACCACAACTCCGTGTATGGCCAGGGGCATAGCAACCCATTGATACTTCTTTATACCTCCATAGTAATGCGTCTCAAGCATGGCCAAACCCGTGTCCTCATATAACGGATTCTGCTTTAGATCCAGGCGGGGCGAATCTATATGGGCGCCCAGAATCTTCATGCCATTTTCAAGCGGCTGCTGCCCGATGACAAACAAGGCCAGCATCTTACCCATGTTGTTGGCATACAGCTTATCGCCGGGTTTCAACCTCTCCCCTCGAGCCATAACCTCCTCAAGGTTCCGATAGCCATGGCTTTCGGCCAGCGCAATGAACTCCCTTACGCATTCCCTTTCGGTTTTGCACTTGGACATAAATGCCTTATAGCCTTCAGCAAAGGAAAATACTCTGTCCAGCTCTTCGTCGGTATACTTATCCCAAGCATATTTATAGACTTTTACCAGATCCGAACTTCTCTTTTCATTGGCAGCCATTTTCAAAACTCATCTCCTTCTTTTAAAAATTTTATAATGGCTATAGCTTCTTTTATTCCCGTCAAGCAGTTTGTATGCCTAACATCGGCCGTGGGGTAACAGGCAAACCTTCCGAAGGCTTCTTCCAATATTTTACCACGTCTATAAAAATAATTCATCCACATGCTACAAAATTCACTGGTTTAACAATAAGCCAAAAAGCTCCTCAAAATTCACCCACAACAAAGTGAAACCCTCAAACCAACCCCAGCAAGCGAACTGTCTGCGCCACTACGAAGCACAGGACGATTCCAGTAATGGTAGGAACTATAAACGAAAGCAGCGTCCATTTCCAGCTGCCGGTTTCCTTCTGAATGGTGAACATCGTGGTACCGCAAGGAAAATGGTTGAGGGAAAACAACATGGTGCACAGGGCAGTCAACCAAGTCCAGCCATGCTCCACCAACACCTGTCGCAGGGTACTTAAGCTATTGAGTTCTACCAATGTCCCGGCCGACATATAGCTCATAAGCACTATGGGGATCACTATCTCGTTGGCCGGCAAACCCAGTATGAAAGCCATTAAGATATACCCATCCATCCCCAGCATGCGGGCAAACGGATCAAGGAAGCCCGCAAGATATCCCAACAGACTATTCCCAGCTACGTTTACATTGGCCATAACCCATATGACAAGTCCAGCAGGGGCGGCCACCGTAACAGCGCGGGTCAACACAAACAGCGTACGATCCATCAAGGAACGCACCAAAATCTTACACACCTGTGGTTTTCTATAGGGTGGAAGTTCCAACACAAACGAAGAAGGCACCCCCCTTAAAACCGTATGGGATAATATTTTGGAAGTCAAGAGCGTCATACCTACTGCTAGCATGATCATAGCCATGACTATAAGGGTGGCTGCTATCGTTTGAAGCCATCCCGCTCCTCCGGCCATAAATATAGTCGCTAAAGCGATCAGCGTAGGAAACCTTCCATTGCACGGAACATAGTTATTTGTGATTATAGCAATAAGCCTTTCCCTGGGGGAATCGATTATCCGGCAGGCCACAACCCCGGCTGCATTGCAGCCAAATCCCATACACATGGTCAAAGCCTGTTTGCCGTGGGCGCATGCCTTCTTGAAAAAATTGTCCAGGTTGAAGGCCACCCGTGGTAGATATCCCAGGTCCTCCAACAAAGTGAACAGGGGAAAAAATATGGCCATGGGTGGCAGCATCACCGACACCACCCACGACAGCGTCCGATATACTCCATCGATTAATATGCCACACAGCCATTCAGGCGCATCAGAAGCCATAAAAAATTGGACAAGCTTCTGTTCCAGATGAAAAAATGCCTTAGCCAGTATCTGTGAGGGATAATTTGCCCCCTCAATGGTAATCCAGAATATAAACCCCAAAAGCGCCAGCATGGCGGGTATTCCCCAGGCCCTCGACGTGAGCAGGTCATCTATTTTGGAATCTATACTGTTGATTGCGCTTCCTTTGCGGTATACTACCTGACGACTTACTTCTTCGGCATTGTGAATCAATGCAGATACTAGCCGATCTCGAATCCGATCAACGGTTATACCTTGTTCCATAAGTACATCCCGCATTCTGTGCAACCTTTCCTTAAGGTCGGTTGAAGCAAAGAGGTCAACCCCCAGATAGCGTTTAAAAGCCTTCGCGATGGCTTGGTCTCCTTCAAGAAGGCGCAGTGACAGCCATCGGCTGCTTATACTACAGCCTAAGTCATTCATTAAACGGCTTATTTGCGGTTCAATAATACCCACAACATGTTCTATTACCTCATCGTACTCTATCTTGATGGGATTTGCGCTAAACCTGCCACAAGCCACGCTCCACACCGCTTCCTTCAACCTGTCCAATCCCTGCCCTTTAAGCGCGCTGGTGCCCACCACCGGTACGCCTAGAGTATCCGAAAGCCTCTTTAAGTCCACTTGAATACCTTTTCTGTAGGCCTCATCCATCAAATTTACACATACCGCCACCTTGGGCGTCATTTCCAGAATCTGAAATACCAGATTCAGATTTCTTTCCATACAGGTAGCATCTACAACCACCACGGTTACATGGGGATCACCAAAGCATATAAAGTCTCTGGCCACCTCCTCTTCCAGCGAATTGGCCATCAGCGAATAAGTACCCGGCAAATCTACCAAAACAAAATTTTTCCCATTATAACCATAACGACCATACGCGTTGGTAACCGTCTTTCCAGGCCAATTTCCAGTATGCTGCTTCAACCCTGTTAAGTTGTTAAACACGGTGCTCTTTCCCGTATTGGGATTGCCGGCTAAAGCAACTACGATATCGCCGGATGATTGCACCTGTATCTGGGATATTCGACGTATTGTAGCCAGTCCGGTCGACTGTCCTGTCAGTCCCATACAAGCCACCCCCTACTATGACATAGATCTTTCAACTAAAATTTTTGAGGCCTCCTCACAGCGAAGCGCAATCATGGCTCCTCTTAT
>JAMNZI010000063.1 GCA_023622385.1 Bacillota bacterium
AAGATCTGTACCTGCTGCAAACGACCTTCGTATAGCGCGTGTGCCGAGAAGGGCAATTGGATTTGCCCTCACTGCGACATGGATATAACAAACGTGCCCGCTTCCGCAGATCTGCGAGAAACAATGTCCGAACCCAGCTTAAGTTCAGATTCCCACAAGACAGACAAAGAGTAATCGGAAAATGCTAGTTCAATGGATTTCCATTACTGACGTAAATAGGTATAAGCAGCTTTTGACCTACTTTTATATTGCAGCTTTCAAGCCCGTTGGTTTCCCTTATCTGTCGTATGTACTCCCTGATATCGGTGCGCGGTGGCAGTGTGCGCTCAGCAATACGCCATAGAGTATCCCCCTCTGCTATCTCCACCTGTATCCAATACATATCGCTGGCAGCTTTCCCTCCATTCCCTATGGCTGCTATAAGGAAAATAAACAGGGCTGTAACTGCTGTCAAGAATATGCAAAACCTGGTTTTGGATTTGATCCTGATTTGCCTTGACACTACCTCTTACCTCCTTGTATATATAAATCCGAACTTATGTTCGTGCTTCTGTCCATATTTTACACGAACTTATGTTCGCTGTCAAGGAGGTAAAGAGCGAATTTACGAACATGTGTTTGATTTCAGGCTGCCAGCATGATATAATACATGATATAATAATGGCATCCAGCAAACATGGAAAGGGGTTTAGCAGCAGTCATGGATCAAAACATCACCGACAAACAGCGAAAGGTATTGGAGTTTATCAAGAAAGAGCTCAAAACTAAAGGATATCCTCCTTCGGTACGCGAGATATGCGAAGGCTTGGGCATAAGGTCTACATCCACTGTACACGGATATCTTGAAAGGCTTGAAAAGAACGGTTTTATACGAAGGGATCCAACGAAGCCCAGAGCTATAGAGGTGCTGGAGGACACCGCATTTTCATCCAAAAAAGAAGTGGTCGACGTTCCCATTGTAGGACAGGTAACCGCGGGCAAGCCCATACTGGCGGTTGAAAACATCGAGGATACCTTCCCCATTCCAGCGGAGAAGCTGCCAAACGGCTATGTTTTCATGTTGAAGGTCAAAGGCGATAGCATGATCGAGGCGGGGATCCTGGATGGCGATTATGTGATAGTCAAACAGCAGCCGCACGCTGAAAACGGGGATATAGTGGTGGCCTTGATAGGAGACGAAGCCACAGTTAAGAGGTTCTATAAAGAAAAGGACCATATAAGGCTCCAACCTGAGAACCGATATATGGATCCCATTCTAGTACGCGAATTGACAATCCTGGGCAAAGTAATAGGGGTAATACGATTTTTCAGATGATATCATATATACCTTATCATGGGAGGCTTATAAATCCTTTACGATACATTTGAGCCAGCACCTTCATCAATGCAAGCTTTACGTGCTCATATGTCAGGCCCCCCTGCAGATACACCGCATATGGAGGTTTAAGCGGCGCATCGGCGCTAAGTTCAATGGATGCTCCCTGGACAAAGGTGCCAGCTGCCATGATTACTTGATGCTGATAGCCGGGCATATCCCAGGGATAAGGTAGCACATGGCTGTCCACCGGCGAAGCCGATTGTATGGCCTGACAGAAAGCGATGAGCTCCTCCGCGCTTCTTAAGACTATCGCCTGTATTATGTCGAATCTCGGTTCATCCCAGCTGGGCGATGCCTCATAGCCTAGCTGCTGAAATGCCTTTGCCGTCAACGTAGCACCTTTTAACGCTTCTCCCACCACATGGGGAGCAAGAAATAATCCCTGATAAAACGGCGTATAAGGGGCAGCGTATGATCCCACTTCTCTACCCGTTCCCGGGCAGGTTAGGCGGTATGACAGTTTCTCGATGGCTTTGCTGGTACCAACTGCATATCCTCCCGTTGGCGCCAGTCCGCCTCCAGGATTCTTTATGAGGGAACCTACAGCTATATCCGCACCTACATGGCACGGTTCCAACTCCTCGGTAAACTCTCCATAGCAGTTGTCAACCATAACGAGAACGTCGCTTCTCTTGCTCTTTATATCCTGTAAGGCCTTTTTGATTTGCTGCACCGACAGCGATGGTCTGAGGCTATAGCCCCTTGAGCGCTGTATTAAGATCAGCTTGATCTTCTGATCTTCCAGCAATGACAGCACGGCCGGTATATCGATATTCCCATCAGGGGTCAGATCAACCTGCTTATAGCCCACTCCCCACTCGGCAAGCGAACCGTCGGAAGGCTCTTCCACCAGGCCAATGACCTCCTCCAGAGTGTCATACGGCTTTCCGGTAATGGACAGAACGATATCGCCCGGCCTTGTGAGGGCAAACAGGCAGTCGCTTATGACGTGGGTCCCGGAAACCCATTGGGGGCGCACTAAAGCATCCTGCCCTCCAAATACCGCTGCGTACAACCTATCCAGCGTGTCCCTTCCTTCATCTCCATACCCGTACCCGGTAGAGGGATAAAAATGCCTCTGGCTTACCTGGCACTCGCCCATAAATTTTAAAATCCTCGCCTGATGGTACTCCCGCAGCGCGTCTATGCGTTCAAATATTGATTTTATCTCATCATGGGCGTCTTCTACAAATTCTGCCACTCTTTGTGGTATGCCCATATCATCGTACAGTTGTTTCATGCACCTTAAGCTCAACGCCACAGCTTCTCCCCCTTTAAAATACGAAACCCTTTGGCCAAGCTGCAATACGCTGTTCTACAGCTTCTAAAGCCAAAGGATTTCAGACCAAACTCACATAAAAACGTTACAAATCCGATCTAAAACATCAATTTTCCGTTTCAAGAGAATTGGTTTTTTCCTTGCTGGCATTGTTAGCGTTATTATTGCTGTTATTGCCACTTGCAAAAACAACCTGGCGGGCTGGGGTTACGGTAGAAACGGCATGCTTATATATCATCATCTGTTTGCCTTCGTTCTCAAACAGGATGATGAAATTGTCAAAACCCTTGATCAGCCCTTTGAGCTGAAACCCGTTGATCAGGTGAATAGTAACGGGTATCCGTTCCTTCCGCAGCTGATTGAGATAAGCATCTTGCAAAAGAATCGTCACCTTGTTTGCCATTTCTATTAACCACCCTTCAAAAATAATATGTAAAGTTTATACTTTATTTTGTTATTTTGCTAATATTATACACGATTTTTCAACTGATTAAAAGATTATTTTGGGAATTTATGTTCAACTTTTCTTTTATATAAGCCAAGCACCACTTGACTAGGGCTTCATACGATTCAAACTGGTCTACATTTACCCATACGATATCTTTTTGGGCCCTGAACCAAGTGAGCTGGCGTTTTGCATATCGGCGCGTTTCCCGCTTTAAGATGTATATGGCTTCTTCAAGCGATATCCTGCCCTCAAGGTATTCCATCAGCTCTTTATAACCTAGACCCTGCATGGATATCATATCCCTGGTATAACCCATCTCTAACATCCGCTTTACCTCATCCAGGAGCCCGTTTTCCATCATTTCATCCACTCGCTGGTTAATCCTCTGGTACAGCTTGGCTCTGTCCATGGTAAGCCCTATCATGGCCACGTTATATCTATAGTCCATCTTTTCAAGTTGCTGATTGTATTCCGACATGGGCTTGCCGGTCAGATGATATACCTCTAAAGCCCTGATCACCCTGCGTACATCGTTGGGATGAAGCCGTGCTGCCGTTTTGGGATCCACAGCCTGAAGCTTCCTATGCAGGTATTCTTTACCCATGGTCTCAGCCTGGCGCTGAAGCTCTTTCCTGAACTTCGGGTCATAGGAAGCATCGGTAAAATTCATGGGATATAACAAGGATTTTATGTACAGGCCTGTACCCCCTACCACTATGGGAAGCTTACCCCTGCTGTGTATATCATCGATTGCCTGTGTGGCCAACCTTTGATATTCGGCCACGCTGAACTCCTGGCCTGGATCTATGACATCCATCATGTGATGGGGTATCCCCTGCCGCTCCTCAGCTGTAGGCTTGGCAGTACCTATATCCATATACCTATATATCTGCATGGAGTCGGCCGAGACAATCTCTCCGTTCAAAGCCTTGGCAAGCTCAATGGACAGCTTGGTCTTTCCTACAGCCGTTGGCCCTACGATCACCACCAAAGGCTTTTTCTCCATTTCTCCCCTCTCCCTATTGTATCCTTTTGAACTTCTTTTCCAGCTCGTATTTGGTGATGGCCACTACGATAGGCCTTCCATGGGGGCAGGTCAAAGGAATTCTTTGCTCCTGGATATCGTTAAGGAGGGACAGAATTTCTTTGTCCGATAGAGGATCCCGCGCTTTTACAGCATGCTTGCAGGCTATTCTCATTATGTCATGCGGTTTGAATGCAATGGAAAGATGTGCATCTTTTTCCCCCTTCCACTGGTCCAAGACATTGTAAAACAGCTCTTTGATGTTCGCGCCGCTCACTGCAGCCGGTATAGCTCTCACTGCCCATGCGTTTCCTCCAAAGGGCTCCAGCTCAAATCCCAGCGATTTAAAGGCCTCCAATGCCTCCTGAAGCAGCATGTGCTCATCATGAGAAAGCTGGATTACTACTGGAGGCAAAAGCTGCTGGCTGGCCACGCTGTGCTTCTCCATGCTCCTTTTAATCTGCTCGTATATCAGCCGTTCATGGGCCGCGTGTTGGTCTATGAAAAACACGCCGTCTTCGCTTTCCACTATGACATAGGTTGAAAAGATCCTTCCAATAATCTTAAAATTAACCAGCCTGTTTATATTATGCTCATAAATTCTCCCATCTAAACCTTCATTGGCATATTTTTTCTCCTGCCGCTTAAAACCGTCATCATATACATAGACATGCCTAACCTGCTCCGGCCTTTTCAAAAACGATACCTGTTCCTGCTTAAGTTTTAGCTGCTGACAACTTCCATCAACCTGATCAAACTCAGTATTTTCTCGATTTTGAATCCCCTCATTATCTTGCTGTTCATTATCCAAGTTTTCGGCATCTGAATGATTTATTCCCCGGATATCCCGATGGCTTATGTCCGGAATATACGGGTGCGCATCCAACGCTTCTTTGACCCACTGAAAGATGAGGGAGTACACCTTCTCTTCCCGCCTGAACCTTATCTCGGTCTTGGCGGGGTGCACGTTTACGTCAACCTCGCTGGCTGGTATGCTTATATGCAGGACAGCCCACGGAAAGTGATGCAATGGCAGACAAGAGCTGTGAGCTTCCTCTAGGCTTCTCGACAACAGTGGACTTTTTACGTAACGTCCGTTGACAAAAAAGGACTGATGGTTACGGTTCATCCTAGCAAGGGATGGCCTGCCCAAGTACCCATACACGGATAAACCGCTTTTGTCATCGCTTCTATCTATCTTGATGAGCTGCTCCCTTACTTCCCTTCCATATATCGATATTATAGCCGACAGCAAGTCGCCATTTCCTGGGGAATGGTATACGGCCTTGCTGTTGTTTATATAACGAAATGAAATCTCCGGATGAGCGAGTATGAGCTTGGCCACCAGATCGCTGATATATGCCGCCTCTGTTCTTGGGGCTTTAAGGAATTTGAGCCGCGCTGGCGCATTGTAAAATATATTTTTAACGATTACCGTGGTGCCCTCAGGGCATCCTACCTCCTGTACCGATATGACGTTGCCGCCGTGATTCATGACGTGGGTACCCGAGAGGGAGTTGCGCGGCCGCGTGAATATCTCCACCTGTGAAACCGAGGCTATGCTGGCCAGCGCCTCACCCCTGAAGCCCAGGGAACGGATTTCATAGAGATCATCGCTAGACCTGATCTTGCTGGTGGCATGGCGCTCAAAGCACATCCGGGCATCCTGCTGGTCCATCCCTTCTCCGTTATCGGTAACCCTGATGAAGGATATGCCGCCATCCTTTATCTCTATGGTGATAGCAGAGCTACCCGCATCTATGGAGTTCTCTACCAGCTCCTTTACCACCGAGGCTGGCCTTTCCACCACCTCGCCCGCCGCTATTTGGTTTATGGTAAATTCATCCAGTATGTTAATTTTGGGCAAAGCGTTCCCTCCTATTGATGTTTAGCCTTTTCTACCAGGCGGTACAGGATGTTCATGGCCTCAATGGGAGTGATGTTCAATACGTCTATGTTTTTAAGCTCTTCTTCGATCTCCGATGGCCTCGGGATGAAAAATGAAAGCTGCTCACCCATGGGCTTTTTCTCGGCTACATAGGAGGTGGCAGCTGAAGTTTTTTTGGCGATGTCAGATTCTTCAAGCTGAGACAATATGGCCTTGGCCCTTTCAATAACCGCTTCAGGCAGGCCGGCCAGCCTGGCCACCTGTATCCCAAAGCTCTTGTCGGAACCACCTCTCACGATCTTCCTTAAGAATATTATATCATCTCCCTGTTCCTTGACCGATATGCAGTAGTTTTTAACGCCTGGCAGCTTGTCCTCAAGCTCGGTGAGCTCGTGATAATGGGTGGCAAACAGAGTCTTGCAACCCAGCGACTTTTGCGTGCAGATATATTCTATTACAGCCCATGCGATGCTCAGGCCATCGAAGGTACTGGTCCCTCTGCCGATCTCGTCCAGGATGAGCAGGCTGTCCGGAGTGGCGTTGTGCAGTATGTTGGCTACCTCGTTCATCTCCACCATGAAGGTACTTTGACCAGCGGCCAGGTCATCCGATGCTCCTATGCGGGTAAATATTCTATCCACTATGCCGATTTTCGCCTCACGGGCAGGGACAAAGCTGCCTATCTGGGCCATGAGGACTATAAGGGCTACCTGCCTCATGTAAGTGCTCTTGCCGGCCATGTTGGGGCCGGTGATTATCATCAAGCGGTGATCTGACTTATCAAGGTATGTATCATTGGGCACAAACATGCCGCCAGATAAGGTCTTTTCCACCACCGGGTGTCGTCCATCCTTTATGGAAATAACGCCATCGGTGGTAATTTGAGGGCGCACATAATCGTTCTCTATAGCCACCCTAGCCAGCGAGCAGAGAACGTCCAATGTCGAGATTATCTGTGCTGCAGCCTGTATCCTATCGACGTGCCTGGAAATCTCCTCCCTTATTTCCAGAAAAAGCTGGTATTCCAGCTTAACGCTCTTTTCTTCGGCCCCTAAAATGGCGTCTTCCATCTCCTTAAGCTCTGGAGTGATATATCGCTCGGCATTGGCCAGGGTCTGCTTGCGTATATAGTCCTTGGGCACCATATCGTAATATGACTTGGTGACCTCGATATAGTAGCCAAATACCTTATTGAAGCCCACCCTCAAGTTCTTTATGCCGGTTTTCTCCCTTTCCTTCTGCTCGAGGGAGGCGATCCACTCCTTGCCCTCACGCATGGCCCTGCGATACTGGTCAAGCTGTGCATTATACCCATCCTTTATGATATTGCCCTCCTTGATGGTGGGCGGAGGATCCTCGGCAATGGCCTCCTCAATCAGCCTGTATACGTCATCTAAAGTATCCAGGTTGGCATATGCATCTTTGAGGATAGCCGATTTGCAATTCTGAAGCAGCTTCTTTATATCGGGCAGATTCTTGACCGACTGCTTTAAAGAGAGCAGGTCGCGCGCGTTGGCGGTCCCGTAAGATATGCGCGCCATCAGCCTTTCAAGGTCATAGACCCGCTTGAGCATAGCGCATAGGTCATCCAGCAAGATCCTGTCGCTTAAAAGCTCCTCCACGCCATCCAGCCGGTATTCTATCTCTTCCTTTTTTACAAGAGGTTGCTGTATCCACTTCCTCATGAGTCGGCCACCCATGGCAGTGCTGGTCTTATCAAGCAGCCACAGCAGCGAACCCTTTTTGTCCTTCCCGCGTATGGTCTCGGTAAGCTCAAGGTTTCTCCTGGTGGCGGCATCCAGCACCATGTAGGACTCAAGGTAATAGGGCTTAATTCGGGTTATATGGCTTAAGGCGCTTTTTTGCGTCTCGGTCAGGTACTCCATAAGCGCGCCAGCTGCGCAGATGCCATAGCTCATATGCTGACAGCCAAACCCCTCCAGAGAATGCACCGAAAAGTGCTGTATGAGCTTCTGGTACGCAGAATTATAGCTATAGGCCCACTCGTGGTAAAGGGTGATAAAGGACAAAAATCGCTCCTTCAGCGTGCTCAACAATTGTTGGTCAAGCTCGGCGCTCTGGTTTATCAATATCTCCCGGGGAGATACCCTGGACAGCTCGTCCAGCAATTTAGCTTGAGCGTTCTGCCCCGTGATCTGGCTGATGTAAAACTCGCCGGTTGACACGTCTACTATGGAAAATCCGAAATTTAGTCCGTCCTTGAATATGGATACAAGGTAGTTATTGCTCTTTTCCTCCAGCATGGAGTCTTCCAGCACCGTACCGGGAGTTATTACCCTTACCACCTGCCGCTCCACCAGGCCCTTGGCCTCTTCGGGGTCCTGCATCTGCTCGCATATGGCAATTTTATAGCCTTTTTCGATTAGCCTAGCAATATAGCCCTCCACCGAGTGGTAAGGAACGCCGCACATGGGGGCGCGCTCCTTTAAGCCGCAATCCCTTCCGGTCAGGGCTATTTCCAGCTCCTTTGAGGCTATCACGGCATCATCGAAGAACAGCTCGTAAAAATCCCCCAGCCTAAAAAAAAGAAGAGCGTCTTTATACTGCTCTTTGATTTTCATGTACTGTTGCATCATGGGAGTAAAACCAGCCATACTAAAAACCCCCCATCATCGATTGCATAAACCCTTTCAACCATCGTCGTTACAACCACACATTAACGCATTATTATACCAAAACTCCATCCAGCGTCCATGCTTTGGGGAGGGTAATCTTCACATTTACGAGCTGTCCCGTCAGCCCCTTATCCCCTTCGAAATGCACCAGCTTATTGGTGCGCGTTCTACCCGATAGCTTTTCCGGATTGTTCTTGCTTACGCCTTCCACCAACACCTCCACAACCCTATCCAAGTACTGCTGATTCTTTGCCTTGCTTATCTCGGTCTGCAGCTCTATGAGCCTATTGAGCCGATCCTTTTTGACCTCTTGGTCCACCTGATCGGGCATGGCAGCAGCTGGCGTGCCCCTCCGCGGAGAGTACATGAACATGTATGCCGAATCGTACTGCACCCTCTTAACCATATCAAGGGTGTCTTGGAAGTCCTCCTCGGTCTCTCCGGGGAAACCGACTATCAAGTCGGTGGTGATGGCTATATCGGGAATCCTCTCGCGAAGCCTGTCCACCAGCCTAAGGTAATCCTCTCTGGTGTAACGCCTGTTCATCTTGCGAAGTATGCGATCGCTCCCAGCCTGAAGGGGCAGGTGAATGTGCTCGCACACCTTCTCGCACTCCGCCATGGCGTCTATGAGGTCTTGGGACAGGTCCTTGGGATGGGAAGTGACAAACCTGATCCTCTCAATGCCCTCGACTTTATTCACATCCCTCAGCAGGTCGGGGAACAGATACTCACTCCCCAGGTCCTTGCCGTAGGAATTCACGTTCTGCCCCAGCAGGGTGATTTCTTTATAACCTTGCTGCGCTAGTTCTCTGGCTTCATCCAATATATCCTGAGGCCTTCGGCTCCTCTCGCGACCGCGAACATAGGGAACGATGCAATAGGTGCAGAAGTTGTTGCAACCGTACATTATGGTGACATAAGCCGATATACCAGCGGTCCTATGGGACCTCAGGCCCTCTACTATCCCACCTTCCTCGTCCAACACTTCCACGACCGAGTGCTCGGCCGATAGGGCTTCATACAGCAGCTTGGGGAAATGGTGCAGGTTATGGGTGCCAAACACCACATCCACAAACGGGAACTTCTCTATGAGCTCCTCAGCCGCCCCTTTCTGCTGCATCATGCATCCGCAAACGCCAATGATCATATTGGGCTTTTTACGCTTGTATGGTTGAAGCATGCCCACATTCCCATAAACCCTTTGTTCGGCATGCTCGCGCACGCAGCAGGTATTGAAAAGTATGAGGTCGGCTTCCTCGATACTGGGCGTCTCCTGGTATCCCATTTCAAGCAGCATGCCTGCCAGCTTTTCGGAATCATGGACGTTCATCTGGCAGCCATATGTCACTATATGGTATTTAAGATTTTTATCGCCTATCAGCTGCCTTACGGCCTCAATGTAATCTAACCGTTGCTCCTTTATCGCCATCTTAGCCTCCCTTGCATCTCCTATTTGCGTTTCATTGATTATTATATCCAGGTGCACAGCTTTATGCAAGCTACAACCTCAAGAGCCGCTGTAGCTGGTGCCATCCAGCACGTTTTCACGGCCCACCAGCGCAATGGCCATGGTATCGGGAGATAGGACCTGATTTGCCACCCTCATCACGTCTTCCATCGTGATATCTTCAATCTTGGCAAGGACCTCTTCAGGCGTCCTCACTACTCCCAGCAGCAACTCGGCTCTCCCTATAGCGTTCATCCTGCTACTGCTGCTTTCCAGACCTAAAATATAGTTGCCTTTCAGCTGCTGTTTGGCAGTGTCAAACTCATCGGCGAAAATGCCTTCAGCCTTGACCTTCTGTATTTCCTCCATTATCAAATCAGCTACCTTCTTTGCCTGGGAAGGCTTCATGCTAGCATAGATGGTAAATAGGCCTCCGCAGGTATAAAAAGACGGATATGACACCACGGAATATACCAGACCCTTGTCCTCCCTTATGTTCTGGAAAAGCCGTGAACTCATGCCACCGCCCAGGAGGTTGTTGAATATCATGAGAGGATATACATCGTCCTGTCCCAGCGGAACTCCCGGATATCCGATGCACAAGTGTACCTGCTCTATATCCTTCCATCTAAAGAGGTTTGTCGATCGATAGAGGGGCGCAGGGACGCTGCCTTGTCCCACAGCATGGTCCGACTGTTTCCTCCAATTGCCAAAGAATGTCTCCAATAAATCCATGAGCTGCCCTTCATCAAAGTTGCCAGCTATGGATATCACAGCATTTTGGGGCAAATATTTTTTATCCAAAAATGAGACCAGCTTTTCACGGTTGAGGTCAAGTATGAACTCTTGGCTACCCAGTATGGAATTGGCCAGCGGATGCCTGCCCACCAGCGCTTCAACCAATAGGTCATGCGCTAGGTCCTCTGGTGAATCCTCATACATCAGTATCTCCTCCAGCACGACGCCCTTTTCCTTTTCCACCTCAGCCGGGTCCAGCAAAGAATTGATGATCATATCCGATAGGACATCTATGGCTCGCGGCAGGTGTTCGTCGATCACGTTGCTGTAATAGCAGGTGCATTCCTTTGCCGTAAAGGCATTGAGCTGCCCTCCCACAGCATCCATGGCCTGGGCAATCTGCTTGGCAGAGCGGTTTTTGGTACCTTTAAATAGCATGTGCTCTATAAAATGCGGCATACCGCTGTTCTCAAAGTCCTCGTAAAGGGAGCCTGCTGCGAACCATACGCCTATCGACACCGAACGGAAATGTGGAATCTTTTCTGTTATGACCCGTATCCCATTGTCGAGTTGATATCTTTTATACATCCATTTCACCTTTCCTGTTACAGTATTTTATCAAGCATCTTAGGTTCTTCTTATATAGTTACAGCTTTTCACTCGTTGAGCAAGTCTGATATACGTCCAATCTCATACCCCCTCTGGCGAAGGCCGTTTATGATAACCGGCAACGCCTTTATGGTGTCCTCGGTTGGGTGCATCAAGACGAAAGCACCGTTATGAGGATTTTTAAACACCCTTTTGATGATGCTGTCCACTCCGTCGCCTCTCCAGTCAATGGTATCAATGCTCCACATTATAGTCTTGTACCCCAGAGACTGAGCGGCTTGCAATGTAGTACTGTTGAAATCCCCATAAGGAGGCGCAAAAAGACGGGTCTTAACGCCCGTTATCCTTTCTATGATCTGTTCAGCCTTCATTATCTCCTCACGATTTTGTTCAAAGTTGAGCTTGCTATGGTACTTATGGCTGTACCCATGGTTGCCCAGCTCATGCCCTTCCTGCACCATCCTCTTTAGCAGCTCGGGATTTTGCTCGGCCCATTGCCCGCCTATAAAAAAGGTGATCTTTATGCCGTGTTGCTTGAATATATCGAGCATTGCGGGCACATATTCGGTCCCCCATACCACGTTGCATTCAAAGGCTATCCGCGGCCGAGAGGCATCCCCTTTGTATATTGGGTTTCCTGATGACAGGTAATTGAGCACGTGAAGGGTCTCACCGCGCCCTGAATATAGGATGAATGCTACCAGCACAACCACTGCAAAGCATAGTACAAGCGTCCTTTTCCTCAATACGATAATCATAAAATCCTTTCACCCCTGAATAAAAATATTCCATTAAAATAGGTATTCAGTGGGTGAAAAGATATGTGAAAAAATAAAACATAAACTGTTTTAACAGTTTATGTTTTATTTCTGGTTTCTCCTTAAAGAGGAGCTACCCGCTTTGCGCTGATGAGGTTGAGGTGCTCGCTTAATTGCCTCGGTTTTGGGAGGAGGTGGCAAGACGTCCTTTCTTGATAGATTGATGCGTCCCAATTCATCGATGTCGGTTACCTTAACGGTGATTTCATCTCCCACCTTTACCACATCTTCAACCCGTCTGACCCTTTCGTGCGCCAGCTTGGAGATGTGGACTAAGCCTTCCTTCCCTGGCAGTATTTCAACAAACGCACCGAAATCGGTAATTCGCAGTACTTTTCCGGAATAGATCTGGCCCACTTCCACATCCCTGGTTATGTTCTCTATCATGGTTAGTGCCCGTTTTGCATCTTCTATGTTGGGAGAGTAAATATACACCCTTCCATCCTCTCGTATATCGATCTTTACGCCCGTTTCGCTTATTATCCTGTTAATGGTCTTACCGCCGGGGCCGATTACCTCCCGAATCTTATCAGTACTGATGGAGGTGGAGACAATCTTCGGCGCAAAAGGCGATACCTCTTTTCTGGGTTCGGATATGACCTGTATCATCTTATCCAGTATAAATAAGCGTCCTTCCCGCGCCTGTTCCAGAGCCTTTTCCAGTATATTGCGGTCGATGCCCATTATCTTAATGTCCATCTGTATTGCGGTAATGCCCTTTGCCGTGCCAGCCACCTTAAAGTCCATATCCCCTGTAGCATCCTCTAATCCCTGGATATCGGATAGTATTACCACTTGGCCGGTTTCTTCGTCCTTTATCAATCCCATGGCTATTCCAGCCACCGGCGCTTTTATGGGTACCCCCGCATCCATGAGAGCTAGCGTACTTCCACACACGCTGGCCTGAGAGGTGGAACCGTTGGAGCTCATCACTTCTGAGACCAATCGTATGGTATACGGGAATTCCTCTTCGCTGGGAATCATGGGTTCCAGCGCCCTTTCTGCCAATGCGCCATGCCCTATCTCGCGCCTTCCCGGTCCCCTCATTGGCCGCGCCTCGCCTACGCTGTAAGGCGGAAAGTTGTAGTGGTGCATATAGCGCTTGAAGTCCTCTTCCCACAGCCCGTCCAGCACCTGTACATCGCCCAGCGCCCCCAGAGTACAGGTGGTGAGCACCTGAGTCTGCCCTCGCTGGAACAATGCCGAGCCATGGGTGCGCGGGAGCAACCCCACTTCGCACTGTATGGGACGGATGTCCTTGGGCGCCCTTCCATCGGGCCTTATGCCCTCTTTGAGTATCATGTTGCGTACCACTTCTTTGGTTATTATGTTGATAACTTCCTTGATATCGGCCTCTTTTTCGGGGAAGGCTTCTGCAAAATGCTCCAGCACTTCTTTCTGTAGCTCACTCATCCTTTGCTCCCGCTCCCGTTTATCGGGGGTTTTGACAGCTTCCCTTACCTTTTCGGTGGCATATTCCCTTACTTGCGCTTCAACTTCAGGATCGGGAGCATACAGCTGACCTATGCGTTTTGGCTTTCCAACCTCCTGAATGATCTTTTCCTGAAACTCCACCAGCTCCTTGATGTACTGGTGAGCAAACATTATTGCATCCAGCATTTCAGCCTCGGTCACTTCATTTGCTCCAGCCTCTACCATGAGTATGGCATCCTTTGTACCCGAAACGATCAAGTGCAGCTTGCTTTTCTCCCTCTGCTCGCTGGTGGGGTTGATGATAAACTGCCCATCGATCATTCCCACAGCCACAGAACCCGTAGGCCCAAGGAATGGAATATCCGAAATGCTCAATGCGATGGAGGAACCCAGCATAGCAAACACATCCGGCGGATAGTCAGGATCTACCGATAGAGCCATAGCCACTACGTGCACGTCATTGCGATACCCTTTAGGAAACAAGGGCCTCAAGGGTCTGTCGATCAGCCTTGCAGTCAATATGGCCTTATCGGTGGGTTTGCCTTCCCTTTTTATAAATCCTCCAGGTATACGGCCTACGGCATACAGCTTTTCCTCAAAATCCACGGTAAGCGGGAAGAAGTCTATCCCTTCCCTGGGTTCATCGGAAGCTGTAGCAGACACAAACACTACGGTATCGCCGCACCGCACAGTACAAGCACCATTTGCTTGCTCGGCCAGCTTTCCTACCTCGACTGTAATTTTGGCGCCTGCAACCTCTGTAGTGTATATCTTGTGTTCCATTCCCAAGTATTCATCTCCTTTCATCTTTATGATTGTTATAAGCTGTCTCACACAAAATTAAACCACACTTAGTTTCCTTAGTTTATCCCATTTTGCTTTCTTAATTCTTAGAAGCGCCGCATTAAATGCCGCGCAAGGATACGCTTTGGCCCAGCTACTATCGTTAAACAGATGCATAATAAGCAATGGAGCGGGCATCCCCGCTCCACCTTCTATATCTATTTCCTCAAATTAAGTTTTGACACAATGGCCCGGTAACGCTCAACATCCTTCTTCATGAGGTAATTGAGCAAAGCGCGCCTTCTGCCTACCATCATGAGAAGCCCCCTACGGGAATGGTGATCTTTCTTGTGCACCTTAAGGTGCTCGGTTAAATGGTTAATCCTCTCGGTAAGCAGTGCAATCTGCACTTCGGGAGAACCGGTATCGTTCTCATGGAGCTTGTAGGCATCGATGATCTGCTTTTTAAGTTCCTTGTCCATTCTTTCGTCACCTCCATTGCATTTTAAAATCGCCACAACCTTAGTATTACGCCGGAGGCACGTAAAACCAAGGAAGTGGTTGGTAAGCCCGAAGATTATTTTATCACACCTTGCACCTTTTGTAAATTAGATTTTTAGCTACAGCTACATCGCATTCTATCTGGTGTACCAACTCCTGCTTTGACGAAAATCGCCTCTCCTCCCTTATATATCTCAAAAAATATAACCTGGTGCGTTTGCCGTATAATTTCCCGCTGTGATAATTCAACAAAAAAGTCTCTATATGCAGCCCGGACTGTTCAAAGGTAGGATTTTGGCCTACGTTGGTGACACCCCATAACCACTGACCATCCAGGTTACATCGCGTGAGGTACACGCCAAATTTGGGGATTACTATGTTTTTTGAGCCAATATCCAGGTTGGCAGTAGGATAGCCTAGCGTTTTCCCGCGGCCGGCCCCACGAACTATTTGGCCGTTTATGGAATAAGGCCTCCCTAGATACTGCCACGCCTTGGCCACATCCCCCTGCTGTATGGTCTCCCGAATTAAGCTGCTGCTGACCACCTTCCCTTCTACCTTAACAGGTGGCACCACCACGACTTCAAACCCCATTTCCTTGCCCATCTGAATTAAGAGCTGCGTATCGCCGCTTCCGTTATAGCCAAAGCGGTAGTTGTATCCTACCACGATGAAGCGCACGTCGTATTTTTCAAGCAGGTGCTTCCGTATGAACTCCTGGGGTGTGGTACGCGCAAATTCATCATCAAAATTGTTAAGGACAAGGATATCCACTCCCATGCGGTGAAACTCCAATATCTTTTTGTTGAGGTTCATTACCTGCGGCGGTGCCTTTCGCGGCGGCAAACAGCTTAAAGGATGTTGCTTGAATGTATATACCATTATGGTATAGCCATAACGGCGCTTTATCTCTTTTAAACGCCCAATCAAAGCCTGATGCCCCTTATGAATGCCGTCAAACGTGCCCAGCGCCATGGCTACGGGTTGCATCAAGGAATGGTCGCCTTTTTCGTTGAATATTACCTGCATAACCTCCCCCTTACACCAACACTTTATCCATTTCTATATGAATATAGCCCTTCTCCAACTTGACCATACCTATTCCTATGAACTGCTCCCTGCAGTATACCCTTATGGGAGCTTGGCAGTCCAACTTATCAAGTCCCAAGTCCAGGCTAGCCAACTTGACGGAATTTCCGTTAATCAAGCTTTTATAGTGGATGGGTGGAACATCCACCCTTTCAAACCCTTCGATTGCTTTATCCATGGGTATGAGAATTTTATTCAGTTCTCCATTTAAAAGATGTTCCTCGATCTCGTGTAGCGTATACGAATCCTCGATTGTATACTTTCCTGTGCGGCACCTCAGTAAAAAGCCCATATATGCACCGCAACCCAACCTGCGCCCTATATCCCGGCACAGAGAGCGTATATAGGTACCCTTGGAACACTCCACTTCAAACAGGACTCTGTTGGGCGGCAGGTATTCCAGTATGGTATTGCGGTAGATGGTCACTTCTCTCTCCAGCTCTGAGATATCCAGCTGCTGGCCCTGTCGAGCATACTCATACAGCTTTTTACCCCTGTATTTTATGGCCGAATGCATGGGTGGGAGCTGCCTGAGGCGCCCCTGGAACTCTTCAAATGCCCTTTCTATATCCTCGAAACTTGGGTAGTCATTGGAAGTGGAAATGACCCGTCCATACGAATCCAGCGTATCGGTTTCGGCCCCTAAGACCATCTCGCAACGATAGGCCTTATCCTCCTCAACCATGAAGCTAACCAACTTGGTGGCTTTGCCGATGCAGACAGGCAAGACTCCGGCTGCTCCCGGATCCAAAGTGCCGGTATGGCCTACCTTCTTGACCTTAAGCAACCTCCGAAGGTATACCACAACATCGCTGGAGGTCATCCCTGGCGGTTTCAAGACGTTGATAACGCCGTCCATACCGATGGCACATCAACCCCTTTTTATTCCAGCATGCATTTTAGTTCTGCCAGGATGTGCTCTTTTGCTTTTTCTATACTCGCGCTTATCGAACAACCGGCTGCCCGTGCATGGCCGCCCCCACCGAATTTTGCAGCCAAAGCGCTTGCATCAACAGCGGCCTTGGTGCGCAGGCTGACCTTAATTCTATCTTTCTCGACCTCCTTAAACAGCGCTGCGCACTCCACCCCCACGATGTCTATGCCATAATTGACTATTCCATCGGCATTGTTTTCGTCAAGCCCTACCTCTTCCAGCATATTCTTGCTTACCGTCAAAAAGGCCACCTTGCCGTCACAATGCATTTCGAGCGAGCTGAGCGCCTTTGCCAACAACCTCACCCTGGCCAGGGTGGTATTTCTAAACAACGCCCTGGTCAACCTGTCCACATCGAGGCCGTATTCGATGGCTTGGGCCGCTATGCGATGGGCTGCAGGGGTGGTATTGCTAAACCCAAAGCCCCCCGTATCGGTGGCAATGCCGGTGTATATCGCCTCGTAGACTGGCAAGGAATAATAATCGCCGTCCATTTCCCGTATCAGGTCAAAGACCAGCTCGGCGGTTGAGGAAGCCTTTGGCTCTACAAAATTGATGTCGGCATACATGGTATTGCTGGCATGGTGGTCGATGTTTATGGTGCAGGATGTCTGTTTGAGGAGATAGGCTGCATCTCCCAGCCTATCCTGGTCGCTACAATCTAGGCATACAACCGCGTCATAACAGGCGGAATGGGCTTGACTTCCATCATTTCCGCTTGGCCTTATGAAGTTTTTGATGCCCTGCAAAAAGGCCAGGTTCTCAGGCGGAGCATCATGGCAATAAAGTTCGACCGCTTTGCCATGGTCCATCAAGAAATTGGCCAGTGCGAGGCAGGAACCAATGGTATCGCCATCAGGAGATATGTGGGCTATGACGGCAAATCGCTTTCCTAGCTTTAAGGCTTCAACAACAGGAAACAGCTTAACGGCTTTCATTGGTTCTCATCCTGTCCTTTTCTCTTTAGCTCCTCAATCTTTTGGGCTATGTGTATGCTGTACTCTATGGATTCATCCAATACAAAGCTTATTTCGGGGACATACCTCAATCCCAACCTTTGACCCAGTTCTTTCCGTATAAATCCGGTCGCACGATCCAGACCTTCCATGGTTCTCTGCTTTTCTTCCTTGTTTCCCAGCACGCTCACGTATATTTTAGCATGGCGCAAATCTCTGGATACATCAACCTTTACAACGGATGCCATGTCGGTAATACGAGGATCTCTTACATGGTTGCGCAGTATATCGCTAAGCTCCCTTTTGATCTCTTCGGCTATTCTTTCTGCTCTCTGATACGACATATCCATCACCCGCCTATTTCATTCATTTTGAACTTCTTCCTCAATAAAGGCTTCTATTATATCGCCATCCTTTATATCGTTGAAATTGCTTATGCTTACACCGCATTCATAACCGGCTGCCACTTCCCTAACGTCATCCTTAAATCGCTTGAGGGAGGCTATTTGCCCTTCATGAACTACTATGCCATCCCTGACGATGCGCACCCGAGCACTCCTTGATATTTTACCATCGGTTACATAGCAACCAGCGACCGTTCCAACCCCGGATATCCTGAAGGTGGTCCGCACCTCTGCATGCCCAAGCACAACTTCGCGGTAAGTCGGCTCAAGCATACCTTTTATGGCAGCCTTCACGTCCTCAATGGCATCGTATATCACCCGGTACAGCCTTATATCTATCTTCTCCTTTTCGGCCAGCTCGGTTACGCTGCTTGGCGGACGGACGTTAAATCCGATGATTATGGCGTTAGACGCCGATGCCAGCATTACATCTGACTCGGTAATGGCACCTACGCCGCTGTGTATGGTCCGTATGTGCACTTTATCAGTTGAAAGGCGTTCAAGCGCCTGTTTAACGGCTTCAGCCGTACCCTGAACATCGGCTTTGATGATAAGCTTCAGCTCTTTGAGCTCGCCCTGCTCAATCTGGTTAAAGAGGTCATCCAGAGATGCCTTGAGGGCAGAACGAGCACTGGCCTCCTTAATCTTCTCCTTGCGCTCCTCAGCTACCTGTCTTGCCAGCTTGTCGTCTTCCACTGCATACAGTATATCTCCGGCTTCTGGTACCTCAGAAAAGCCCAGCACTTCAACCGGAACGGAAGGACCTGCGCTTTCCAGCCTCCTGCCGTTGTGGTCCATCATGGCCCTCACGCGACCGTAAGCAGTCCCTGCCACCACTGCATCTCCCACATGAAGGGTGCCCTTTTGGACCAACACCGTAGCAACAGGGCCACGACCTTTATCCAGCTTCGCTTCAATGATGGTACCCCTGGCAAACCTGTTGGGATTGGCTTTGAGTTCCTGCATCTCTGCCACCAGAAGGATCATCTCCAGAAGTTCATCAATCCCCTGCTTCTTGAGGGCCGATACTGGTACCGCAATGGTATCGCCGCCCCAATCCTCAACCAACAAGCCTTGTTCTGCCAACTCTCGCTTTACGCGTTCGGGATTGGCAGTTGGCAGATCGATTTTATTGATAGCCACTATAATGGGTACCTTGGCTTCTTTGGCATGGTTGATGGCTTCTATGGTCTGAGGCATAACTCCATCATCGGCCGCTACCACCAGCACGGCTATATCGGTAACCTTTGCCCCCCGTGCCCTCATGGAGGTAAATGCCTCGTGACCAGGTGTGTCTATAAATGTGATGTATTTTCCGTTTATCTCTACCATATAAGCGCCGATATGCTGTGTGATGCCACCGGCCTCCTGCTCAGTCACGTGGGAGTTGCGTATGGCATCAAGCAGCGACGTCTTGCCATGGTCGACATGGCCCATAACCGTTACCACCGGTGGCCGTGGCTGTAAGCTGGCAGGGTCGTCTTCCACGTCCTCTTGCACCAGCATTTCCTCAAAGGAAACCGCCGGCTTTTTCTCAAGCTCAATGCCAAACTCGCTGGCCACCAACGCAGCCGTATCATAGTCCAGCTCTTGATTTATTGTAGCCAATACGCCCAGCTTCATCAAGCGCTTTATGATCTCTGCTACCTGTATGCCGATGGTTTCGGAAAGCTCCTTTACCGTTATCCTATCTCCGATAGTAATGGCTTTCTTTCTCTCAACAGTAACAGGAGCCTTTTGTTGGGCAGCTTGCTGGGTGCTCTTACTCTTCTTCTCCTTCTCCTTTAAAAGTTTGTTATAGACAGAAGGATGTTCCTCTTCCCAGTAATCCTTTTTGGTCTTTTGAGCTTTGGCTTTTGCCGTTTCGGTAGAAGTCTTAGCAAAACCTTCCTCTTTCACCTTGGCAACGTCTGCTTTCTTATCTTTGCTTTGAGCAACTGCCTGTTGAGAGAAGAACTCATCTATTACGTTTTTAGCCGGCTTGTCTTTAGGTTTAGGACGCCGCTTCCTTGATGGCCTGCCTTCTTCCTGAAGAGCTTGATTATCCTCGTGTCTATCATGCTCTTCCTGCTTACGAGTATCATCCTGCCTGCGACTTCTTTCTCCCTGCTTGCGATTTTCCTCCTGTCTACGGCTCTGTTCCTGTTTACGCCTTTCTTCCTGCTTGCGGCCCGCCTTTCTGGTGTCGCCCTCCTTTTGGTTGTGCACTGCCTTTTCAGCTTTCAATGTCTCAGCCTTCTTCCTTTCCTCCATCTCCTTTGCCTGTTGCTTAAAAGCATTCTCCATATCCCTTACCTTATTTAAATAATCATCTATATCTTTGTTGAGCGCTTTTATCTTATCAAGGAGGGACTCAGCAGTCTTTCTCACCTTTTTAGTTGTAACATAGACGTTTATATCTGACATTCATATATCACCCCCGCACTGGCATTTCTGAGTTTTGCAGCTGCTTAAGCAACGCCTCCTTCAGTCCCTCATCAGTGACCGCCAGAACCGTTCTGCTCCCCTTACCTACGGCCTTACCCAGCATCTCCTTATTTCCCACTACCACGTAGTCGGTTTTGTAATACTTACACATATTCACAAATTTCTTTAAAGTGTTGGGCGACGCTTCCTCGCTTATTATCACCAGCTTTGCCTTCCGCATCCTTATGGCTTTTTGGCACAACATCTCGCCCATCGCCAGCTTACCCGCCCTTGCCGACAGGCCAAGCAGCTGGTAAAAACCTTTAAAATCCTGATTCATGGGCTTTAGTAAGCTCACCTCGCAAAAATTGATACACTTCTTCGCTGATCTTTTCATCGAGAGCACGTTCCAGCGATTTATGCTTTATAGCCTTTTCGAGACACTCGATATTATAGCAGAGGTAAGCGCCTCTACCCGGAGCCTTCCCCTTTAGATCTATATGAATCTCCCCTTCAGGGCTTCTGACCACACGTATAAGCTCCCGCTTAGGCTTTGATTCCCTGCATCCAACGCACATCCTCATGGGTATCTTTTTTTTCTTCACCAGCAATCCCCCTTTCAAACTGGCAGGCCTTAAAGCTTCATACCTGTGATTCGCTCTTTATGTCGATCTTCCAACCGGTGAGTTTTGCGGCCAGCCTGGCGTTTTGGCCTTCCTTACCTATGGCCAAGGAAAGCTGATGATCAGGAACCACAACCCTGGCTGCCTTCTCCGTTTCATCTATGGTCACGCTCTGTACCTTGGCAGGACTCAAGGCATTGGCAATAAACTCTGCGGGATCGCTGCTCCATTTCACGATATCTATCTTTTCGCCTCTAACCTCATCCAACACGTGCTGTACCCGCATACCCTTTTGTCCAACGCAAGCACCTACTGGATCAAGCCCCGGCACAGTAGAATGCACCGCAATCTTTGTCCTGGAACCGGCCTCCCTTGCTATAGCCTTTATGAGCACCTCTCCCCTCATGATCTCGGGCACCTCGCGCTCGAACAACCTCTTGATAAGGCCTGGATGGGTACGCGATACTATGATCTGTGGCCCCTTGGTAGTCTTCTTAACTTCAAGGATGTACACCCGTATTCTGTCATTAACGTGATACTCCTCGTTGGGCATCTGTTCATTTGGCGGAAGTATGCCTTCAGCGCGGTCAAGGTCTACGAACACCGTCTTTTTCTCTACCCTCTGGACGATCCCCACCATTATCTCATTTTCCTTTTCGATAAACTTTTGGTACAGCACCGCCCTCTCGGCTTCACGAATCCGCTGTATCACCACCTGCTTGGCGTTTTGTGCTGCAATCCTGCCAAAGTTTTTAGGGGTCACCTCTATCTCAACCACGTCATTGAGCTCATAGTTGGGGTTGATCTTCTTGGCTTCCTCTAGATCGATCTCCAGATTTTTGTTTGTGGCCTTTTCCACCACCTTTTTGAGGGCAAACACCTTTACCTGCCCGTTTGCCCTGTCTATATCGATGCGCACGTTCTGTGATGTCCCAAAGTTTTTCTTATAAGCTGATACCAAAGCGGCATTGATGGCCTCAAACAATATATCGGCATCAATACCCTTTTCCTTGCCTATCTGTTCAATGGCCTCCAAAAATTCGGCATTCATAAATACTCCTCCCTCATCAGATATTTATATCCAGCCGCACCATGGCAACATCTTCTTTCGGAAACGAGTATGTATATCCCCCATCCTGTATGACTACATTGCCGTCTTCCAGACCTACCAGTTCACCGTAATAGTTCTTCTTGCCATTGACAGACTTAAAAAGCTTTACATGAACCCTGCACCCCTTATAGCGTTTGAAATCCTCATCCTTCTTGAGCGGCCTGTCAAGTCCGGGCGAAGATACCTCCAGATAATAGCGGTGCGGAATGGGATCAACCTGGTCCAGCAGATCGCTGATCCGTTCGCTGAATATCTGGCAGTCATCCAGCGTGATCCCCCCGGGTTTATCGAGGTAAAACCTCAAGAACCAGCTTCCGCCCTCCTTTTTGTACTCTACGTCCACAAGCTCATATTTGAGCTCTTCGAGGATGGGGCGCGCAAGCTCCTCCACCACTTGCTCAACCCTGTTATTTGCCATACCATAACCTCCAAAATAGAATTTTCATATATTTAATCTTTCCCAATCGCACATTTTAATCAATAACAACGAAAGAGTGGGTTTCCCCACTCTACCACACAAACAAGCTATGGTAAATCAAGTTCATTATATCACCACGCTTTAGCAAATGCAAGTTAAAAAAACGAAATTTGACTTGTCTCGGGCAGGTCATTAAGACAGCCGTAATTTTTTAATATCTCAACGACCGCCTTGGAAACCTTGGCCCTTTCTCGGAAATCCTCTACCGATACGAATTTGCCCGCTTTTCTGGCCTCGGCAATGCTGGTTGCAGCGCTTGTCCCAACTCCCGGCAGGGCATTGAAGGGCATCCTTATGCCCTCTTGCGTCACCAAGAACTTTACGGCATCCGACTTATACAGGTCAACGGGCAGCAGCTTTATTCCCCTGGCATACATCTCCAGCGCCACCTCCAGCACCGATAAGGAGTTTTTCTCCTTTACGCTCAGGGCATTGCCTTTCGAGTCCATTTCCTTTATCTTGTACGCAATGGCCTCTTTCCCCTTTAAGATGGTATCGACGTCGAAGTCATCGGCCCTGACGGTAAAATATGTGGCATAAAAGGCCTCAGGATAATACACCTTGAAATAAGCAATCCTGAATGCCATGATCACATAGGCCACCGCGTGCGCCTTAGGGAACATATATTTTATCTTCTTGCACGATTCGATATACCATTCGGGCACGTTGTTCTCCCTCATCTTTTGTTCCTGCTCTGGGGTCAAACCCTTTCCTTTGCGCACGTTCTCCATTATCTTAAACGA
Organism: Bacillota bacterium; assembly: GCA_023622385.1. Taxonomy (GTDB): domain Bacteria; phylum Bacillota; class Clostridia; order Caldicoprobacterales; family Caldicoprobacteraceae; genus Caldicoprobacter. The sequence continues at coordinate 23,731 of JAMNZI010000063.1, forward strand.
CAATAGGGGATCAACGCCTTTATATATGAGATAGGTCATAATGTCATCCCTAGCTGAGATGACCTCCGAAAGCTGGGCAATTCCATTTCTTATCAAATCCTGCGCATTGTTGAGCCACACGTCGGTACCGTGGGAGAGCCCGCTTATTCTCACCAGCTCCGAAAAGGTCTTAGGCCTGGTTTCGGTAAGCATCTGCCTGACGAATCGCGTGCCGAATTCGGGTATACCGAAGGTGCCCACTTCGCAGTTTATATCTTCCGGCGACAGCCCCAGGGGCTCTGTACTGGAGAATATCCCCATGGTCCTCTCATCGCCAATGGGAATGGTTTTGGCGTTTATGCCGGTTATATCTTCGAGCATGCGTATGACGGTTGGGTCATCGTGTCCCAGTATATCCAGCTTGACCAGCCTACTGCTTATGGAATGGTAATCAAAATGGGTGGTGATTACTCCTGATTCCCTGTCATCGGCCGGATACTGCAGCGGCGTGAACTGATGGACATCGTACTTATGGGGCACCACCATAACTCCTCCCGGATGCTGGCCGGTGGTGCGCTTGATTCCGGTACATCCCTTAACAAGGCGCTTGATCTCCGCGCTTCGCGCCACCTTATTGTGTTCCTCAAGGTATTTCTTGACGAACCCAAAGGCCGTCTTTTCAGCTACAGTTGCGATGGTGCCCGCCCTAAACACATTCCCACGTCCAAATAGCTCTTCAGTGTACTTGTGCGCCGTAGACTGGTACTCGCCTGAAAAGTTGAGGTCGATATCGGGCACCTTATCGCCGTTGAAGCCCAAAAACACCTCGAAGGGAATGTCAAAGCCGTCTTTTCTGTAGGGCGTACCGCATACCGGGCAATTTTTGTCAGGCAGGTCAACGCCGCACCCGTATTTGGATGTGTCCACGTCAAAATCGGAATGCTTGCAGGACGGACACACGTAATGTGGCGGCAGGGGATTTACCTCTGTAATGCCGGTCATGGTAGCGACAAATGAGGACCCCACCGAACCACGGGAACCCACCAGATAGCCATCCTCCAGCGATTTTTTAACTAGCTTGTGCGCAATCCAGTACAGCACCGCATAGCCATTGCTTATTATGGCGTTTAGCTCCTTGTTTAGGCGTTGCTCCACGATGGGAGGGAGGGGATCGCCGTATATGGCTTTGGCATTGCTTATAGCCATGTTCCGAACATTTTCTTCAGCCCCGGGAATCTCTGGCGTGTACAGCTCATCGGGTATGGGTTTTATACTTTCTATGCCATCGGCAATCGCCCTGGGCGCGTATATCACTACTTCCTTTGCCTTGTCCTCTCCAAGGTATTCGAATTCCTTAAGCATTTCATCGGTAGTCTTAAAGTACAGCGGTGCCTGCTGCTCAGCATCCTCATAGCCCTGACAGCTCATGAGTATACGCCTGTAGTATTCATCGTGTGGGTCGAGAAAGTGCACATCGCCTGTCGCCACTACGGGCTTGTTGAGCTTTTCCCCTAGCTGTACTATCTTTCTATTGATCTCCTTTAAGGCATCGGAATCCTTCACCCTTCCCTCGCGGACTAAATGCTCGTTGTTACCCAGCGGCTGTATCTCAAGATAATCATAAAAAAGCGCTATATCCCTGAGCTCCTCATCAGATGCGCCCTTCAATATTGCCTGATAGAGCTCGCCGGCTTCGCATCCCGAGCCCACTATCAGCCCCTCGCGATGGCTGGCCAGCAGGCTCTTTGGAATGCGCGGTTTGCGATAGAAATAATCCAGATGCGATTTGGTGATAAGCCTGTAGAGATTTATCAGCCCATCCTGCGTCTGGGCCAGTATGACGGCGTGGTAGTTTTCGAGGCTGTTTAAGTTGCGGGTATGGCTAAACAGGGTATTTATCTGGCACAGCTTGTCAGCACCTTTTTCCTCCAGCATGTTCAGCATATGCAGCAATATGTAGGCCGTCGTTTTGGCGTCGTCCAGCGCCCTGTGGTGTCGCTGTTGCGGCACACTGAGGTATTGCGCAACAACGTCGAGGCTGTGACGCTTGATGTCATTAAATAGCTCCCTCGATAGCGACAGCGTATCCAAGATGGGATTGCTTATCCTTGCGCCTATGCGCCTGCACTTCTCCTTTATAAACCCGAGGTCAAAGGGGGCGTTATGGGCTACCAGGACTGCATCTCCGAAGAATTCAAGCAGCCTTGGCAAAACCTCCTCAATGGTAGGCGCATCCCTTACCATCTCGTCGGTAATACCGGTAAGCTTTACGATATCGGGGGGAATGGGCACTCCGGGGTTGACAAAACAGCTAAAAGTATCCACGATCTCCTTGCCTACTATCTTTACAGCCCCAATTTCGGTGATCCCATCCTTCTTGGGGTTAAGGCCGGTGGTCTCTATGTCCACCACTACAAATGGCTGGTTAAAATCCCCATCGTTGGCCTTTACCACGATGGGCTTACAATCGTTGATGAGATAAGCCTCCACGCCGTATATGACCTTTATGCCATACTTCTGGCTGGCTTCATAGGCTTCAGGAAATGCCTGTACTACGCCATGGTCAGTGATGGCTATGGCAGCATGGCCCCACTGTGCAGCGCGCTGTATCAACGCCGTGGCAGAGGATACCGCGTCCATAGCGCTCATCTGGGTATGCAGATGAAGCTCCACCCTCTTTTCCGGATAGATATCCTGCCTCTGCCGAGGAGAAACCAGCATAATATCGCTGGCCTGCAATACTTCTTCCCGCTGAAAGGGGTCATAGCGACAATTGCCTTTCACCCGTATCCAACAGCCACTTTTTATGCTGCTTTCCACATCGGGGACCTTATCCTTAGGGCAGAAGGCCTTTACCGTAATCGAATCGGTATAATCGGTTACATCTAGGCAGAAGAGCACCTTCTCGCCTTTGAGCTCCCTTTTTTCTAGGTCAAACACCTCACCTTCAATGACTGTTGCCTCAATGCCATCCTGAATCTGCGATATGGGCACCGGAAAATCCTTTATGGCCTTGCCCAGGACAACGGTTTGCTCATCTTCCGCTTTGTCCTCCTTACCCTGGTGCCCTGAGGATTTGGAACGCACCTCATTTATTTGTACCGCTTCCTTGACCAGAAGGGAGTCCTCTTTTTCCCTTTCGATAAAATATTCCTCATTCATCCATTCGGGCTCATCCCCTACGAGCTGCATGCTCACCTTTACATGCTGGTTAAACGTTTCAAGTATCCACCTACTTATGTACTGGTCTACCTTTTTTATTTTAAACAGTTCTAAGGCTATGGGATGGTTGATCAAAAGCCTGACGCCATCGGACGATAGTTGAGGGGTACAATGATTCGTCCATCCGTTTAAAGAAGGAAGCTCGCTTTTCATCGACTCGACAATGGCTTCCCAAAAATTATAAAAATGGCGTTTCAGCATTTCCATGCCACTGTCGTGATACAATACCTTCAATTTTACCTGTTCCAGCTCTGGGAGCTTTTCTTGAATGTGCTGTTCCAACAGGCGTATCTTTTCAGGATCCATAAAGGAACGGGCATTTACATATATGTCCCATTTCCTTCGATTCTTGTGTACTATAGTCTTTACCAGGCTGAGATTATCCAGCCATGTAGAATACCTATCATCGACTATCTTTGCTAGTGGGAACGCTTTTGCGCTGTCGTTGGCCATATGATTCCCCCCTTAAAGCGCCCCTTATTTTCTATTTAGGAGCAGCTACACCCTAAGCTGCTTTGCAATTTCCCAGTACATTTTAAGCCTCTCTGCCATACCGCGCACCACACCCATCTTTTCCTCCTTCATGGCATGAGTTACGCCGTACAGCGGAACCTCTATGACTTTCAAATCCCACTTTCGTACACAGCGCGTCAGTGCCATCTCTATACCGTAACCTGTGTTCCACACATCATCGCTTAACATGTCCAGCACCCATCTCTTAACAGCCCGCTGTCCTGTCAAAAAGGGCGTCAACCTCTGGGCAAGGTCGGTCATGCTCCTTCCTGAACAGAACACTCCGAGAACCATATCTGCAGCCCCATGATATACCGGTAAAAGAAGCGCCCGTACATGATGGGGCTCCAACCCTACCAGATCAGCATCCAAAAACAGCACTATGGAAGCCCAGGCGTTATCCAGCCCTACTTTCATGGCATATCCCTTACCCATATTTTGGGGCAGCTGAATCACCCTCACGCCATCAAAGCCATATGCTATCTCTGCCGTCCTATCGGTAGAACCATCGCTTACCACCACTATGTCGTCAATCTCTTCTACCCTTTTGACAGCGGCCAATACCTGGCCTATATGCTTTTCCTCGTTATATGCCGGTATAATAGCCGATACGCTCATGGAGCGCTGTTCCCCTTCTTATCTATAATGTTGCGGATTTCAGATATCAGCACCTCCAGAGCCTTGTCCTCTGGTATGGTGCTTACCACCTCGCCTTTTTTGAATAAGACCACCTTTCCCTTGCCTCCAGCAATCCCTATATCGGCTTCCCGCGCTTCTCCCGGGCCGTTAACCACGCAGCCCATCACAGCTACTTTAAGCGGATAATCGATTCCTTTGAGCTCTTCCTGCAGCTTCTGAGTCAGGCCCATCAAATCGATATTGCACCGCCCGCAGGTAGGGCACGATATTATCTCGATGCCGTATGGCCTAAGCCCAAGGGCTTTGAGCATCTCTCTTCCTACCCTTACCTCTTCAACCGGCGAAGCCGTTAGCGAGACCCTCAAGGTATCCCCGATGCCTTCGGCCAGCAAGGTGCCAATGCCGATAGCCGACTTTATGGTTCCAGAAAAAGCGGTCCCCGCCTCTGTAACTCCGAGGTGTAGAGGATAATCCACTCGCTCGCTCATCAGGCGATAAGCCTCTATGGTCTTCATGACGCTGGAGGCCTTGAGGGAAATGACGATATTCCCGTATCCTAGCTTTTCCAGTATGGCCACATGTTCCAGAGCGCTTTCCACCATGGCTTGCGGCGTATTGCCGTATTTATATAATATTTCCTTCTTCAAGGAACCGGAGTTTACGCCAATCCGTATGGGTATGCCCCTCTCCTTGGCGGCCGAAACCACTTTCTGCACCTCGCTATAACCGCCTATGTTGCCCGGGTTGATCCTTAGTTTATCAACGCCTTTTTCTATGGCAGCAAGGGCCAAGCGGTAATCAAAGTGTATGTCGGCAACCAGAGGAATGTCGGTGACCTTTTTGATCTCCTGGATGGTATTGGCACACGCTTCATCAAACACGGCCAGCCTCACTATGTCGCACCCGGCCGCTTCCAGCTCAAGCACCTGCTTTATGGTGGCCTCCACATTCCTGGTATCGGTGTTGGTCATGGACTGCACCGAAATGGGGGCATCCCCTCCTACCTCAATCCTTCCCACCTTCACTTTTCTGCTCTTGCGCCTTTCCATACTCTTTCACCGCCAAAACGATAGTTGTATACTTCCCTACCTCATGATGTCCTGGTATGTCACCAATACCATGAGGAGTATGAGCACTACAAATCCTATGAAGTGAATAAACCCTTCTTTCTCGGGCTCAAGGGGTTTGCCCCTTACCCCTTCAACCAAAAGCAGGGCAAGTCGTCCTCCGTCCAGCGCAGGAAAGGGAATCAGGTTTATAATCCCCAGGTTCAAGGATATGATTACCGCCAGGCTCAAAAGCTGCTGCATCCCCGCTTGAACAGCCTTGCCTATCTCGCCTACAATGCCTACAGGCCCCATGACCTCATTTAGCCCCTGACCTTTAAATATTAAGCCTCTCAGCATATCTACCATCATAATCATTATTCTCCCTGCTTGATTAAAAGCCAATCCTATGGCCGGCATCAGGCCATAGCGCCTAATTCGCCCAAAAACTATTCCTATCACATAGGAATTGCTCTCTTGGTTGTACTCTGGTACCAGCTTTACGTTTATATTTTTCCCATCTCTGCGCACGACTATTTCTAGCTCATTGCCACCTTTTTGCTTTATGGCGTTGCGGATGGCTTCAACGGCTTTCTGGGCCTCCATGTTCTCCACCGATACGCCATCCACCTGTATGATGCTGTCGCCCGGTACGAGTCCAGCCCTGTCGGCCGGGCTGTTTTCTACCACTTCCAAGATCTCGGGCACAACCTCGTATATCCCATAGCTCATATAAAACACTGCAAGAAGCACCACTGCCAGCAGTATATTCATGGCGGGCCCTGAGACTAGGACCACCATACGCCTCCACAGGCTGGCATTGCTTAAGGCCCGCGGATCATCCGACTTCTCATCTTCGCCCAAGAATTTCACGTATCCACCCATTGGCAGGGCCCGTACCGAAAATTGCGTGCCTTTTCTGGAAAAACCAAACAGTTTAGGGCCCATTCCAATGGAAAATTCCTCGGCGTGTATACCCACTAGCCGTCCGGCCAAAAAATGGCCCAGCTCGTGGACCATAATAAGAACACCAAAGAAAATCAGGGCAATCAGTAACGTTAACATACTCCACCTACCTCTTTTTCACATCAATTGTCTGCGCACGCTGTGATCCACCCTCAGGATGGTATTGAGGTCAGGGTTTTGGATGGCCTTATGGGACTTCATAGCCTGCTCTATCATTACAGGAATTTCTATGAAGGAAATTTCCCCTTTCAAGAATTTTTCTACCGCCACCTCGTCAGCAGCGTTTAGCACTGCAGGCATAGTACCCCCTATCTCCAATGCCTTATAGGCCAATGCGAGGCACGGAAACTTGTCAAAATCAGGCCTTTCAAAGGTAATGGACTCCATAGCAGTAAGATCAAGGCTTTCAATGCCAGATTTGATGCGCTCAGGCCAGGATAAGGCATACAGTATGGGTATCCGCATATCAGCTTTGGCCATATGGGCTATTATGCTGCCATCAATATATTCCACCATCGAATGTACAATGCTCTGAGGATGGATGAGCACCTGAATCTGCCCTATGGACAGGCCAAACAGCCAATGAGCCTCTATTACCTCAAGCCCCTTGTTCATCAAAGTGGCACTGTCTATGGTCACCTTTTTACCCATCCTCCAATTAGGATGATTTAATGCCTCCTCGACTGTAACATGCCGCATCTCATCCTTTGTATAATTTCTAAACGGCCCTCCCGAGGCCGTAAGGTATATCCTGTTTATCTTAGACGGGTCATCACAACCGGCCAAACATTGAAATATTGCTGAATGCTCGCTATCCACCGGTATGACTTTACCTCCCGATCTTCGAGCAGCTTCCATCACCAGATGGCCCCCGGCCACCAGCGATTCCTTGTTGGCCAGCGCAACGTTTTTACCGGCTTCCAGAGCTGCTATAGTGGGCTCAAGCCCTGCAATTCCCACCACCGCCACCAGCACCAAATCAATCTCCGGCAGCGTGGCCAGTTTAACCAGACAATCCTTGCCCGATATGAGCTCAACGTCGGTCAAACCGTAATTTTTAAACTCCTCAGCGCTTTGGGCATCCACCACCCCAACATAAGCGGGGCGAAAGGCTTCGACCTGTTGCGCCAGCAGCCCGATATTTCGGTTGGTGGTCAAAGCAACGACTTGGAACTTATCGGCATGCTGATGTATTACATCTAGAGTTTGCCGACCTATAGAGCCGGTTGACCCCAGTATTGCTATCCTCTTTTTCATTATTGACCTCCGCATATCCTCCTCTGTACTTTTAAGATTTGTCACGAGGGTAGGTATTATGTAAATATGAGCAATTTAGATTAAAAATAGAAGATAATAGGAGTATACAATGGGCACGGCAAATAAAATGCTATCAAAGCGGTCCAATATTCCTCCATGCCCCGGCAGAATATGCCCAAAATCCTTTATATTGCAAAATCTCTTGATGCTAGAAGCCGATAGATCTCCCATTTGCGACGTTATGCCACACAGCAGGCTGATGGCGGCATAATGAACGTACCCTATATCAATCCTATAAAAATGAGTAAAAACCATACCAACCAGGATGCCCGTTATCAGGCTCCCCAAGACGCCGCCTACGCTTCCTTCAACGGTCTTTTTGGGGCTGATCCTGGGACACAGCTTGTTTTTACCCAGTCCCAGTCCTGTGAAATAAGCAAACGTATCTGTAGCCCATGTAGCAAACAACGTAAATATCAGCAGGTATTTGCCGTATATTTCAACGTTATATAATAAAATCAACGACATAAAAGCCATGCCTGGGTATATAAATCCGAAAACTGTTAAACAAGCGTCCAACAAACTCCAGCGCTGGGATACCACAGTAAGGAATAAACAAAAAAAAGCAGCCAGCAAGGCAGACAGCAGAATGGCATGAGAGCAACTCGAATGCAGGGTAATATAGCAAAATAGCCAAAAAATAAACAGATAGCCTACCCATGAAATGGGATTGTATCCTCGATGGCGTACAGCGGTGTACAACTCATACATCCCAATCAGCGATATGCCTAAGACCGACAGGTTAAAAAACCAACCTCCTATGTAAAAAGCCAGTATCAAATATACGATGCCTATTGCTGCGCTCACTATCCTTGATATCAACATTTTTAATCCGTCCTCTCATCCGTTGAGGCCGCCATACCGCCGTTGACGCCTCTGATACTCCACAATTGCTTCCAGGTAGGCCTTTTTATCAAAGTCTGGCCACAGAACATCGGAATCTGTGAACACCAATTCAGTATATGCGACCTGATACAGCAAAAAATTGCTGAGCCTGAATTCTCCACTGGTTCGAATCAAAAGATCAGGATCAGGAATATTGGCTGTGTACAGATAGTCGCTAAAAAGCCGTTCGTCAATGTCATCTATTGAAACCTTTTTGTCCAGCACATCCCGGGCTATGGCTTTGACCGCTCGCACGATCTCGGCCCTTCCGCCATAGTTTAAGGCTATATTCACGCGCAACCCCGTATTGTTCTTTGTAATCTCTACGGCATTGGCAATTTCCCTCTGAGCAACATCGGGAAATGCCTCTACTTGCCCCAGTACCGATATCTTGACGTTGTTTGAATTGAGTTCCCTGATCTCCTTTCTCAAATACTCTACGAGCAATGCCATCAAAGCATCGACTTCGGCTGCAGGCCTCTTCCAGTTTTCGGTTGAAAAAGCATACAGCGTCAGATACTTTATCCCCAGCTCATTGCTAGTCTTTATTACCTCTCTGAGAGCCTCTACTCCCTGCCTATGGCCAGCTACTCGCGGAAGCCCCCTTCTGGTGGCCCATCTGCCATTGCCATCCATGATTATGGCCACATGCTGCGGCAGCGGCTTGCTTTTTACCTGCTCCATCAAAGCAAACAGATCCACTTCATTGGCATTCCTTTTTCCGGCAAACATCTAGCTTTCTATCCTTCCTCCTCGTATGTAGACTTACATGATTCACAATCAAGGGGGCGGTTTCTAAAAGGGGAAACAACCAACTCAATCTGTCCATCTCCCACGATTCTTTGACGTATGACCCTTTCTTCAAGGTTGCAATCCTGTTTAAGGCCTTTCGATGCTGGTGGGAGATATCTCACTATCATGGGGGTAGCATAAAGGCCGCTCTTCTCCAGAATATGAAGTGCATCGGCAAGCCTTAAACCCACCAAATCAGGTACGCCCATCTATACCTCCATGATCTCCTGTTCCTTCTCTTTGACTACATCGTCGATCTTCTTTACGTATTGATCGGTCAACTTCTGAATCATTTCCTCTCCGCTCTTTAAATCGTCCTCGCTTATCTCGGCATTTTTCTTCATCTTCTTCAGCTGTTCATTAGCTTCGCGCCTTACCGAACGCACGGCCACTTTGGCCTCTTCTCCGTACTTTCTAACCAACTTTACTAATTCCTTCCTGCGTTCCTCGGTGAGTTCAGGGAAGACAAGGCGTATAACCTTACCGTCGTTGCTAGGCGTAACCCCCAAATCCGACTTCAATATCTCCTTTTCCACTGCAGGGATCATCTTGGTATCCCATAGAGATATGACCAGCATTCGGGGCTCAGGTACCGAAATGTTTCCGAGCTGATTGAGGGGAGTAGGCACGCCATAATAATCCACCACTATGCGCTCCAGGAGCTTTGGATTGGCTCGCCCTGCCCGTATCCCTATGAGTTCATTTTTTAATACCTCCACTGATTTGGCCATCTTGGAACCTGCCTGGTCATGAACCTCTTTTACAACGGGATTCATACCATCTACCTCCTTAACTCACCTATTATTGTACCTACTTTTTTGCCCAAAACAGCAGCTTTTATATTTTCCTGATTTTCCAGCCCGAATACTATAATCGGGATTTTATTATCCATACATAGCGAGATAGCAGTAGTGTCCATAACGCCCAGCCCTTGATTTAAGACGTCGATGTAGCAGATTTCATCAATCTTGTTGGCATTGGGATTTTTCTTAGGATCGTCATCATACACCCCATCGACGTTTTTAGCCAGCAATATAACCTCGGCTTCTATCTCGGCTGCCCGCAGCGCTGCCGTGGTATCAGTAGAAAAATAGGGGTTGCCTGTACCGCAGGCAAATATCACTATCCTGCCCTTCTCGAGATGCCTTATTGCCCTTCTGCGTATATACGGCTCGGCTATCTGCCTCATCTCGATAGCCGTCTGAACCCTGGTCTGCACGTTTTTGCTCTCCAACACGTCTTGAAGCGCCAATGCGTTTATAACCGTCGCTAACATCCCCATGTAGTCGGCCGTCGCCCTGTCCATGCCCATACCCATGCCTTCTCTGCCCCTCCATATGTTGCCGCCGCCGACCACAATGGCTACCTCTACACCCATCTTCTGTATCTCTATTACCTGATCAGCTATCAGATTTAAAACATCGCGGTCGATGCCGTATCCCTTTTTGCCGGCCAACGCTTCTCCGCTGAGCTTTAGGACAACCCTTTTAAATATCGGTTTTTCCATTAGAGTACCTCCACCTTTAATATATTTCTACACTCACTCGGCATATCCTCTTTTTTAGCACAACAAAGTTAAAATTAATTTTCCCAAAAAAAGAGAACACATATGTGTTCTCTTTTTTAATTTCCTTTCATCTGCTTTGCGACCTCTTGTACGAAGTCGTCTTCACGTTTTTGAAGCCCCTCGCCTAATTCAAACCTTACAAACCGCCGAATCCTGATATTTTCACCTAACTTGGATATCATCTCCATCACCAAGTCCTGAACGGTTTTATCGGGATCTTTTACAAAGGGTTGCTCCAAAAGGCATACCTCTTTGTAGAACTTGCTGATCCTGCCTTCCACTATTTTATCTACTACTTTTTCCGGCTTGCCTTCATTCAAAGCCTGAACCTTCAGTATCTCCTTCTCCTTGTCTATGACTTCCTGGGGCACTTCCTCCCTCGACAAGTATTGCGGATTGGACGCCGCTATATGCATTGCGATATCGCGCACAAAAGCCTTAAAATCATCGGTCTTTGCAACAAAATCAGTTTCGCAGTTTACCTCAACTAGCACGCCGATCCTTCCGCCAAAATGGATATACGCATCCACCAAGCCTTCAGCAGCGATTCGCCCCGCCTTTTTAGCAGCAGCTGCCAGCCCTCTTTCTCTGAGCAACTCAATGGCCTTCTCCATATCGCCGTTGGCATCCTGCAAGGCCTTTTTGCAGTCCATCATTCCGCACCCTGTTCGCTCTCTCAGCTCTTTCACCATCGAAGCAGTTATTTCCATACTAACTCCTCCGTTTCTTATGTAATGTAGCTTTGGACTATCTTCCCCTAGAAGGAACTTTCCCCAAACCGCCAGAAAACTTTATATAGGTCATCGAAAAGAAAGGGAAAGATGACGGTAAACCCTTCTCTTCCCCTTTTTTTATTCCTCTTGTGGAGTAAATTGTTCACCCTGGCGCCCTTCCAGGACCGCATCGGCTATCCTGGACGTTATCAACTTTATAGCCCTTATGGCATCGTCATTGCCAGGAATCACGTAGTCTACCTCGTCAGGGTCACAGTTGGTATCCACAATAGCCACAATGGGGATACCCAAAATCCTGGCCTCTCTCACAGCAATGTGTTCCTTTTTGGGATCAACCACGAATACGGCACCCGGTAGCTCCCTCATGTCCTTTATGCCGCCCAGATTCTTCTCCAACTTTTCCTTTTCCGCACGAAGCTTTATGACCTCTTTCTTGGGCAGCACATCAAACATGCCGTTGGTTTCCATTTCCTCAAGCTCCTTAAGCCGCCTTATCCTCTGGCTGATGGTAGTGAAATTGGTCAACATGCCGCCCAGCCACCTGTGGTTTACATAGAACATGCCACAACGCTTGGCTTCGGCCTCAATTGACTCCTGAGCTTGCTTTTTGGTGCCTATAAACAGCACAGCCTTCCCTTCAGCAGCCACATCGCGAACAAAATTATAGGCTTGCTCAAGCAACTTGACGGTCTTTTGCAGGTCCAGAATATATATGCCGTTTCTCTCTGTGAAGATATAGGGAGCCATCTTGGGATTCCAACGCCGGGTCTGATGCCCAAAGTGAACACCTGCTTCTAGAAGTTGCTTCATGCTTACAACTGCCATGACTTTCACCTCCTCAAAGTTATGCCTCCCCCACCCTCATCTCAATTGACAACCAGCTTTACTGGCACCAGCCAATTGATCAGGAAGGGTGTGTATTACACCACCTTTAGTAGTATAGCATAAGCCGTTTTTCAATTCAACAACAAATTTTGCTAAGCCTCAATTATTCTTAAGTCCTAGGATCAGCTTTACTTCACCCTTGCCAATGCCCAGCTTTCTGGCTATTTCTTCCTCAGTGCTCCCGCTCTTGTACATGAGTATGACAGCCTTACGCTTTTCATTATAGCCTTCATCAATATTTTGTCTCAAATTCCTATACGTATCCTGCTGTTGGACTTCGTTATTTGTGATACTTTCATCAGGCAGCACGTTTATTGCCTCGGGAATTGCATTGCGAAGTATATCCTCCACCGCATCATACAGTTCGTATAGCCTCTTTTCCTTCTCTTCCAAGCGCTTTTCCAGCTCAAAGAGGTATAGCCTGTCCTTCCTTGTTTGCCAGAATATTATAAACAAAAACATTAAGCCCGGAAGAAGGAACATCAACCCCTCGCTCATATTTATCCCCCTTGAGATATCGCCAAATTATTAAATTCTGATGTCTATGTTAAATCCCTTACTTCCTTCTTTTATTTCAGCCTCATCGCTTAAACCAGCCTGATGGCATTCCTTATCTTCAACTTGACGGGATTTGGCATATCGGAAAGGGCGATGCCGTCTGTCATGCTCCTTGTCAATCCTTTTATGATATATATGCCCCGTTGGCATCACCTGGCGCTGAGCATTATCGATCACCTGTTGAAACTCACGGGAGTCAACAAACTGATTTATGTTGGCTTTCTGGTTTTGAAGGCTAGCCTCTTTTGTATATTCGTTCGCCCTTTGTATGCTAATTTGGATATCTATGGGTCGTATGGACACGGGACTCGCCCCTCTCATCCTTCATATGTTACAAAGCGTATTTCGCCTTCATCCCGCAAAAAGGTCGCGTAGTTGATGGGATCCTTTATATTAAGGGTTGATTGGCCAATAGTTATGGATACGCCGGGATAAACCACCCTTTTCACATGGACTTTGCCATGTGCCCCCTTTAAAAAGGCTTCCTCCAACTCAAAAACACGCGCTTTGATGGTAGGAATCTTCAAGCTGTACTCTTCTCTCGCTCTTAGCGCCTTTTGCTTGGTGACCAGCTTATCCAGAGGCAATCCGCCGCTTGACTCCATTCTGTTTAATACCGCCAACACCTGCTCGATCTTGTGTAGTTCTTTTTCCAACCTCTGCAGTTCCTCCTTGAGTTGCTCATATTCCTGCCTGATTTCAGGGCTGATTCCCACCTCAAGAACGGTGGCAGTTGCCATAGGCGAACCTATGGTGGAAGCCGATATGCCCAAAGCTGCGTGCACCCTGCCACCTACTATCAACGCTCGTTTGCCTATTAATCTAACGTGTTGGCCGCTAACGACATTGCTATGCATTATGGCCTCTGCTGTAACATCTCCTTTTGCGTATACGCTGCCGTTTTCTATAAACCGCGCAGTTACATTGCCTCCTGCCTGAATCACTCCCTTCTTTGCGCCCTGTAAACCCTTCCTCAAGATGACATCTCCTTCAGCAATCAGCGTTGCCCCTTCCACCACGCCTCTCACTTCTATGCTCCCACCGGCTTTGACCTCAAACCCTGATAGAACGTTCCCATATATGATGACGCTGCCCACAAAATTAATGTTTCCTGTAGAGTTGTCTACATTGTTTTTTACCTCGTGTACGCTGTATACGTGCACTCTACCGCCTATCATCTCTACTTTCCCATCTATGGCTGCTATAAGCTTTAACCCATCGTCGGAGACTACCACGTTCTTGCCAGCGGGTAAAACCAAAGGCTTACCTGGCTTGGCACGTACCACCGTTCCACGCACCGTCTTCCCATCAACGCCCAGCGTATGGGGAGTTAATGTCACCAACACCTGGCCCTTGGCGACATTCTCTATATTGTCCAGTGAATGATAATTTACCGTTCCATCTTCTCTGATTTCGGGCCTTGATTTCCTGTCAGGCTTAAAATGGTAAGTGAGTTTGGCATCCTCCCCATCCTGGGGGGCCTGCCCTCGGGCGACGATTACCTCTTGGCCGTACTTACGGCTGTCCAGCGCTTGACGTATTGCATCCTCATCGATGCCGTATACCACTCCCTTATCCTTCAAAGCCTGTATTACATCCTGATACTCCAGCAGTTTTCCTCCTTCTGGTGGCAACAGCGTCATGGCAGCCAACATCCCATCCTGCGAAATATATACCAACACCCCTTCATCCACTGGCAGCTCGGACTGTGGCTCTGCAACCTTAACAGGGCGCCCTGGATTTGTATACATGGCCTGGGCAACGGCATCTATCATTAACCCCTGGATCTTTTTTCTCCTCAAATGATGCATAATGGTCTCTTCGTCCGATTTTGTAAACCTGGAAGGGGGAATAAACACCGTAAGGTATACCCCATCTTCTTTGTATTCCAGAGCAAAGCTTTGAGGAAGCTGTTTGTCCTGGCTCTCCCCTGCCTGCCTGATTTCCTCATCTACATAAAGCAGTAGCCTGTATGGTTTGATCACTATGCCCATCATGGTCTTGCCTTCCTGAATGACTTCCACCTTTGCCTTCCCTGGCTCTACGCCAAGGGCATTGAGGCCTTTCTCCAAGGCAGCATTATAGGTGTTTCCCTCTACTATAACCTCTCGCCTCATGACAATCCCCCTTCCAATAAATCGCTTTTAATCCTGGCCAGCTTATTTTTAAGCTTAAGCAGCGCTCTGGTATGAAGCTGTGAAACTCTAGACTCCGAAATGCCAAGAACCATACCGATCTCTTTCAAAGTCAGCTCCTCAAAATAGTACAGGCTTATGATCATTTTTTCCCTTTCAGGCAATTCATCTATAGCCTTTGCTAAATAGCGCTTAAGCTCATTTACCTGGACCACATGCTCAGGATCATCATATCGGCTGGAAGCTGCCAAGGAGCTGGCAATCTCATGGAGCTGTTCTTCCAGCGAAACTACAGCAAAAGAGTGCATCTCTAGCATCGTCTTTCTAAGCTCTTCAACCGAAACTCCTAAAGTCTTGGCTATCTCTTGATCGCTTGCTGATCTACCCATCTCCTTTTCGACCGCATCGATAACCTCGCTGAGCTGTTTAGCTTTTGTGCGCAGCGAACGAGGGATCCAATCCTGCTTGCGCAGCTGGTCTATAATAGCGCCTTTTATCCTGAACGCTGCATATGTTTCAAACTTAACGCTCCTCGACGGATCATACTTTTCAATGGCATCCATCAATCCAAGTATTCCGTAGCTTACCAAATCTTCAATATCCATGGAAGGATTGGAGGGGTTGTTTACAAAGGTCAGCCTTGAAATCACACGCTTTACCAAATAGCTATACTTGAGTATGAGTTCATTCCTCGATTCTATTGTACTGCGTTTTTTATACTCACTCCATAGATTTTGTAGTTCGGTCGCAGCCACTTTTTTCGACATGTCCCTCTCCTCATGTTCATAATATCTTTACGCCGTGGCCGATAGTCTTGACCACCAAAATGCCATTGGCTGCATGAAGTTCAATGGTCCTCCCATAATTGCCTCCGGTATCCTGGGCAACAATGGGTATATCGTGCTGCCGTAACACCTCAATGGTGGCCTGTACGTTCCTCTCGCCGATTTTCAAAACCTCGCTGGTACTGCCTTTGAACGAAAACATCTGTGCCCCTCCTGCTATTTTGGCGATTATCCATTCCCTTTGAGCGTTCATCTTCATCATCAGTTCAAGAAGGTACTCAACGGCTGTATCGGCAAACTTTGCCTTGTTTTGATTGTGTTTTATCAGCTTACTCGATGGCAGCATTATATGCGCCAGCCCAGCTGTCTTAGTGGTCCTGTCATACAGCGCAATCCCCACGCATGAGCCCAAACCAAGAGTGACGAGAACGCCATTCCCTGCAATAACCTTTAAATCAGCCATACCAACCTTGATTACCCGGTCCATTTACACAACCCCTAAAGCCTTTAAAATAACAGTAAAAGACTCTATATCAGGTATGACTATAAAGTGGCTTCTGAACCGTTCTGTTCCGTTTATCAGGTCGGTTTCGATAAACATTGCCCTATCGCTGGTCTGACCGAATTGAATCATAGGAACGCTTAAAATGGCCCCTAACATGTCGCATGCAAAATAGGGAACAGATGGCTTGACGGCAAGCCCTGTAAACGACGATATGGCTCCCAGATAGGCAGCCGTAAGTATGTTTCCAAGCTCTTCCAGTGCGGATACCTCAATTTCAGAAAAGGCCTCGTTCAAAGCGTCGCGGTGAGCATTCCCCAGCAACAAAGCGGTAATGCGCTTGGCTGAAATTACATCCAGCACCAACAAAACGATACCGCTTATATCGCCTTGAAATTCCAGATATATGCCCACCACAAGAGTTTCAGCCCCATCCATTATGTCTTCCACATCTTTAAACTCAGCTATCTTTACCTCGGGAACCTTCATGTCAATTCGCCTGTTGAGCATCTTTGAAAGGGAGGTAGCGGCATTGCCTGCTCCAATTGTGCCTATCTCCTTCAATATATCCAAATGCAAGGGGTTCAGATTATCAAAGGAAAACGACATAGATATTGCACCCCTAACTCATTTTCAGTTTAACAGCAATTCTAAAGTACGGGGTATATCCATGATCATGACCGGCTTATCTCCTAGGTTTATGAGCCCGGAGAAGGCCACTTTTCTTTTTTCGTCTAAAGCCTCCACACCCCATTGCACCCTATCTTGAGGTACGTTTAATATTTCGGTTACTCGGTCAACTATCATCCCCACCCTGTACTCATCTTGCCGAACTATTGCCACCCGCGTTGCATCACTAGGGGGCTTTTCCTCATAGCCCAACATGCGCCTTGCGCTCATCACAGGTATTACATCCCCTCTCAGGTTGATGACCCCCAACACCTCATAGGGGCTGTGTGGAACTCTGGTTATCCGCGCCATCCTCTCTATCGATTCCACAAACAGCACATCCACGGCATATATTTCATCATCTATTCCAAAGGCTATATACTGCTTGAGCTGGTTGCTTCCGGCCAAACCAATAACCCCCTTTCAAATCATATGATTTATATCGAGAATGAGTACTACGCTTCCATCACCCAGGATAGTGGCCCCCGATATGATATTAATTTTGGACAGCGCTTTGCCCAGCGGCTTGATCACTATCTCCTGTTGACCTATCAAATCATCAACCGACAGTGCCGCCAGCCTCTCCCCCTTCCTCACTATAACCGCAATGACCGTATCACCCGACTTAACTTCACCAGGGCATTCAAGTACATCGGCCAATCGAACGAAAGGTATTAACAGACCGCGATAATCGATAAATTCCTTTTGACGTATCAGCTTTATAGCTGTGGCTGGCATTTCCAGTATTTCCTTTATGGAACCTATGGGTATGGCGTAAACTTCCTGCCCCACGGAGACAAGCAAAGCCTGGATGATGGAAAGGGTGAGCGGCAACCTGATTATAAAGCGCGTTCCATGATTTGGACTGGTGTCTACATCAACCGTACCGCCCATGGACTCGATTTTGGTTTTAACCACATCCATCCCCACGCCGCGTCCTGAGATGTCAGTCACTTTTTCGGCAGTGCTAAAACCCGCTTCAAATATAAACTGCAATATCTCCTGCTGGTTTAAGGTTTCAGCTTCCTCGCGTGATACTAAATTCTGCTTTATTGCCCGCTGTAAAACCTTGTCGATATCTATACCCCTCCCGTCGTCGCTGACCTCTATCACCACGCTGTCGCCATCATGGTAGGCTTTAAGGTCGATAACCCCAACGGGGGGTTTGCCAAGAGCTGTACGCTCTTGAGGAGGTTCTATACCGTGGTCAACAGCATTTCTGATGAGGTGTATAAGTGGCTCCCCGATTTCATCGATGATGGTCCGATCAACCTCGGTCTCGGCTCCGAATATGTTGAGCTTGACTTCCTTGCCTGTATTCCTCGATAGGTCTCGAACAGTTCTGGGAAACCGCTCAAACACCACCTGTAGGGGGATCATCCTTACTTTCATAACGGCATCATGGAGCTCTCCGGTCACTCTGCCCAGATATTCCACTGATTCGGCCATTGCTGCCGTGTCTTCATACCGCTGCAAGTCCTGTATGCGGTTCTTAATGATGATCAATTCGCTGACCAGGTTCATAAGCCTATCCAGCCTTTCGATATCAACCCTTATGCTCCTGCCAGCCGTTTTAGAGAGCCTGTCCTTTATTTCGGTTGCAGCCGCCCTGTCCGCTCCGGAAGGCTGAGCTTTTTGGGTGTCGCTTTGGCCATGGCTTTGTATGTCATCCGGCTGGATTTCCCTTATATCAATGCTTTCTATCTCCGAAATGGTGTCCAGCTCCTTCTTTATGGTATCAAGCTCGGCTTTGCACACTGCCACAATCGAAAAAGATAGACCAAACTTCTCCTCTTCTATGTCCTGGGCCGGTGGATCGGAATAGATTATATGGCCAAAACTTTCTATAGCTTTAAAGACTATATATGCTCTGGCTGCTTTCATGAGGCAGGACTCTTTGAGCCTTACCCCTATGTAATAAGGCGTAAACCCGTTTTTTACAGCTTCGTCTATCACATGAAGATAATGGTCATCGAGGGACAAGCCTTCTTTATGGGATTTACGTGGACTTTGTCCCAAATCCGTACTATCTGTACCATCTAAAAAGCCCTGAAGTTTTGCCTTTATATCGCTCATATCCAGCGGGTTTTCCTTGCCACTCTGTACAATGCCCTGAAGCAGCTCGTCAAGGATGTCCACAGCCTCAAACAGCCCATCCATGATGTCGGCGCTTACGACCATATTTCCCTTTCTAATTGCATCCAGCACGTTTTCCATAGTGTGGGCCAGGTTTGCCATGGAGTTAAAGCCCATGCTGCCAGCCATGCCCTTCAAGGTATGGGCTGACCGAAATATCTCGTTTATCACTTCCGCATTGTCTGGTTGCTGCTCCAGCACAAGAAGGTTGTTATTCAGGTTTCGAAGATGCTCTTTGCTTTCCTCTATGAACAATTCCATATACTGTGCGTTATCCATTGAATCGACACCCCCAATCCTTTCGCTTTGTATAAGGCCTTACCGCCGAACGCCCTTTTCACAACATGTCCCCTCAATCTACAATGAGGCCCTTAGCCTTTAATCTGCGCTGCTGCTGAAATATAAACCGAATCAACCTATCCTGCTCGGCTTCTAAAATATCGATAAATTTAACACCCACTTCAAATTTGTAGTTTCCTTCCACACAGGTAGCAACCCTTACCACCAGGCCTTTTAATTCAAGGAAATTGCTATCCTCGATTGAAATCCGGCACTCCACTTGCTGACCTGGCTTTAAGTCTTCATTGGTCAAAAGCCGCAATCCACCACCGCTTATGTCTGCGGTATAAGCTTTGATATAGCCTTGTCTGTCTGGCTCGGAGTCCTGCTCAATCAACCTGAAAAGGACAGGCAGATTTATCTTCAACCTATAAAAGTTACGCCTCTGAAGCCTGTGCATTGGTGAGATTTGTTTGAGGCGTATAAGGCGCACCGCCTCGGTCGACTGGCGCTCAATGACCTTAGCTTCAAAGGAGAACCGCCCCCGATCCCGGAAGAAATTTATCCTCACCGTTTGTCCGATGCCCAACGGTACAGGCTGTCCTTTTAACATAGGCAGGGTGATCAACAATTCCTCATCTTGGGGAACATCCTGGACCATGCTAAAGCAGGTTTTTGAGTCGGCATCCAAACGTTCCTGTATCACCACTTCTATCTTCTCACCAATGTTTATGACCTCCTTTACAAGCATGACTCCCCTATCAACCCCCTAAAGCGCTTTTCGTTTAGAATTGAACAGTTTAAGAAGCTGGTTTACATACCCTTTAAGCCCCTGGGCTTTACCATCGTCATTTTGCCCTCCTGCAGCTATGGACTGGGCCATGCTGTATACCTGCCTAGCTGCATGGCTTTTGGGATATTCCAGCACAAACGGCTTCTGCTTTTTGGTAGACCTCACCACTACATCGTCATACAGTATATACCCCAGCGGTTCCAATTTGACATCTAGGAACCTTTGGGCCACCCTTATAAAATTGTCCATCACGTCCCTTGCCTCATGGGCGCTCTCGGCTCTGTTGACCACTAACCTCAAGTTAATATCCTTTTTTATGGTTACCACAGACTTGACCAGGGCATATGCATCGGTTACCGATGTGGGTTCAGGTGTGGTGATTACAACAGCCTCGTTGGCTGCCAGGATCATCCGAATGACCTTTTCAGAAACCCCAGCTCCTGTATCTATCATTATTATGTCTGCCAGCTCATCCAAATGCTCAAGCTGCGCCATCAAGACTTCCATATCCTGGGTGGAAAGGTTAAGAAGCTCCCATATGCCCGATCCGCCTGCTATAAATTTGATACCGCAAGGGCCTTGGACTATAACCTCTTCAATCCTCTTTTTATGGGTAATTACATGAAACAAGTTGTATTTGGGTATCATCCCCAGCATCACGTCTATGTTTGACAGCCCAAAGTCGGCATCTATGATGAGCGTCCTATATCCCATGTTGTTTAAAGCAATGGCACAGTTGAGCGTGAAATTGGTCTTGCCCACACCCCCCTTGCCACTGGTTACGGTTATGATACGCGCATTTTGAGGAGAAACGCGCTGTTTTTCTTTTAAGTCCTTTACAATTTGCCTTAACCTTTCGGCCTGATCCATATCAAACTTCCACCCTTTTCATAATGCAGGATAACAGCTTATTGGGATCTGCCACCTCTATATCATCAGGCACGCTCTGACCGGTAGCTATATACGACAGCGGCTTGCCACTGATATACCTGCAGTTTAATATGATCCCATAGCTCGAAGCCTCATCCATTTTTGTAAAGAGCAGCTTGTAACCGGGCAGAAAGCTGTAACTATTGATTATATTTAAACACCCCGAATAGCTAGTGTTGCAGCTCAGTACCAGATAGACCTCATCGGCCTTGCTTAAGGAAATGAGCTCCAATATCTCCTTTTCTTGCGCCCTGTCTTTGATGCTCTTACCAGCCGTATCGACAAACACAACATCCTTATCCCGGTGCTCTTCTAGGGCTTCCACTATCTCCCTGGGCGAATACAGGATGCTCAAGGGAATCTCCATGATTTCTGCATATATCTTGAGCTGATCCACCGCTGCAATCCTGTATGTATCGGCGGTTATAAGTCCCACCTTCATCTGCTTTTGTATGGAAAATATGGCAGCCAGCTTTGCTAGGGAGGTGGTCTTGCCAACGCCAGTAGGGCCAACGAACACTACCACCTTGCGTCTGCCGGGTGAAATCTCAAGAGGCTGTGGATGACCGATATGCTCCATGAGCACCTGCCTTAAGCATCGTTCAAAATCAGCGGAGCTTCTCTCGTGAAGCAAAGCGGCTTTTTGGATGATGTCCTTCGCGATGGTCTCGCTTACCTCGTTTTTGACCAGCACTTCATAATATGGTACGTATTCCCGTTTTATGCCCTGCTCGGCACGGTCTTCCATTGCCTTAAAACCACTCGTCAATTTATTTAAAATTTCTCCCATATTGGCGATCTGGGATTCCAGCTTCTCCAACACCCTGCTGGTATCATCCTGCCTTGCCGGCAGAGCATAGTTTGTTGCACCAAAGGGCACTATTCTGCGGGGAGTGAAGTTCCCTTCACTAGACTCATCTGCAGCTGCCACCACTTCAATCAGCGGCCTTTTAAACCACCCGATTATCCCCTTTTGCCGTATCTTACGGGTGTTTAGTATGAGGGCATCTTTGCCCATTTCGTCCTTAACCTTTTGCATAGTTTCCTGAACGGTATGGCCGATATACCTCTTCACTTTCATAGACTTAAGCTCTCACCACCCCCACTGACCGTATCTCCACCGAGTTGTCCAGCTCGTTATACGATAAAACCACCAAGTCGGGCGCTACCTGCTCGGTCAGCTTTTTGAAATACATCCTCACCACAGGCGCAGTCAGCACTATGGGCTGTAGCCCCAGAGAAGTAAACTTCTCCAGTTCTTTGGTGAGGTTTTTAAATATGGATTGCATCTTATTAGGTTCCAATGCCAAATAAGAGCCGTGCTCAGTTTGTTGAACGCTATCCATTATGGCCTTTTCCAGATCGGGAGCAAGCGTTAGAACTTTTGCCTTTTTCTCCGGCACAAACCTCAATGTAATAGTGCGCGATAGGGCCTGACGGACGTATTCGGTCAGCATATCGGGATCTTTGGTTATATTACCGTAATCTGCCAGCGTCTCGAGTATGGTGACCATATCCCGTATGGGCACATTCTCCTTTATCAAGTTGGACAGCACTTTTTGGACCTCGCCAAGGGTCAATGTCTTGGGCACCACTTCCTCTACCAGTGCCGGATACTTCTCTTTTAAATTGTCCAGCATGGCCTGCACATCCTGCCGATTGATCAGTTCATGCCCATGTTTTCTTATGACCTCAGTGAGATGCGTTGATATAACCGAAGGGGCATCCACCACCGTATAACCCAACATCTCAGCCTTTTCCCTCTGATGTTCTTTTATCCATTTGGCGGGCAAGCCAAAGGCGGGTTCCACGGTATCGATACCTTCTATGGGCTGTTCCACCGTGCCAGGATCCATGGCGAGCAAGTGATCAAGCAACACCTGACCTCTGGCCACCTCCACTCCCTTCACCTTTATGACGTATTCGTTGGGCTCAAGCTGTATGTTGTCCCTCAGCCTTATTACCGGAACGATGAGCCCCAGGTCAAGGGCCATTTGCCTTCGTATCATGACGATTCTGTCCAACAGATCTCCGCCCTGGTTCACGTCGGCCAGGGGTATAAGGCCGTATCCAAACTCCACTTCCAAGGGATCGACTTCCAAAAACTGCATCACGTTTTCGGGCTTACGCATCTCTTCCAGCATGCTTTCGGAAGCAGCCTCCTGCCCAACAGCCGCTAACGACACCTTGGAAGCCTGGATCATGGTATAGCCCATATATGCCATGCCAGCCCCCATTATAAACAATATCCAGCGCGGAAAGCCCGGAAAAAAGCCCATTACAAACAGAAGAACAGATGCCAGTATAAGCACAAGGGGCTGATCGGTTATCTGTTTAATCAGGTCCTGTCCTAGGTTGGATTCGGAAGCTGCCCTGGTGACTATGATGCCGGTGGCAGTGGATATTAGCAAAGCGGGAATTTGGCTTACCAGCCCATCGCCTATGGTCAATATGGTATAGCGCTCAAGCACCTCCTCAATCGCCATCCCCATCTTAGTCGAGCCAATTATAATGCCACCCACTATATTGACGATGGTGATCAGAATTCCCACTATGGCATCGCCTTTGACGAACTTGCTGGCACCGTCCATGGCACCGTAAAAGTCGGCCTCCTGCTGTATCCTCTGCCTGCGCCTTTTAGCCTCGTTCTCGTCAATAAGGCCTGAGTTCAGGTCAGCGTCTATAGCCATCTGCTTTCCAGGCATGGCATCCAGGGTGAAGCGCGCTGCAACCTCTGCCACCCTCTCGGCCCCTTTTGTTATGACGATGAACTGCACGATTATTATGATCAAAAACACGATGGCCCCTACCACCAAGTTGCCCTGTACCACGAAATTGCCAAAGGTCTCGATCACCCTTCCGGCCGAACCTTTGCCCAATATGAGCTTGGTGGACGATATGTTGAGCGCCAGACGAAAAAGGGTGGTAATGAGGAGCACCGAAGGAAACACCGCAAAATCCAGCGGCTCTTTTATGTAAAGGGTGACAAACAGTATGACCAGCGATAATGAAAGATTGATGGTGAGAAGTATGTCCATCATGGTTTCATTCAGCGGTAGGATGATAAGAAGAACTACGGCCACCATTATAAAAGCGATGAAGACGTCTGCAAACTTCAACCCCCAAAACCTCCCCCTCAAATACGTTTCCCCTTTACGCTGTACACAAAGGCCAGGACTTCTGCTACCGCACGGAACAGCTCAGGCGGTATGGTTTGACCAATTTCGGTGGATTTATATAACATCTGAGCCAGAGGCTTGTTTTCCACTATATACACCCCGTGCTTTTTGGCTACCTCCTTGATCTTCAATGCGAGATAATCCTGCCCTTTGGCTACCACCACCGGTGCATCGTGCTCCTTTGGGTCATAGCGCAAAGCCACAGCAAAATGTACGGGGTTGGTTATGACCACATCCGCCTTGGGTATTTCCTGCATCATCCTGCGCAGCCCAATCTGCCTTTGACGCTCCCGAATACGAGAGCGAATAAGGGGATGACCTTCCACTTCCTTGTATTCATCCTTCAACTCCTGTTTCGTCATCCTTAGGCTCTTTTCATACTCCCACCATTGATAAAAATAGTCGAACACCGCAAGTATAATGAATACCACTGCCATCTTTATTCCGATGTTAAAGGCCATGTCGGCCACCGCCATAAAGCTCCTCTTTACGCCCCATTTGGACAACTGAGCAAGGGACTCTATATCTGCCATAAATTCTTTATAGGATATGAAAACCACTATGGCCAACTTTAGCAGCGACTTCAAAAGCTCAACAAGTGTCCTCTTTGAAAATATCCTCTTTAAGCCTTCCAGCGGGTTTATACGGTTCAAACTGGGCATTAGTGGCCTGGTAGTAAATATGAACCCCACCTGCCAGTAGTTGATGGCCAGCCCGGCCAACATGACCAGCCCGCACAGCGGCAACACCACCAATGCCACCGTATACATTATCTCTTTAGTTATGTTCACAATACCGGTATATGTATAAAGCTGATCAAGGAGAGCATCAGCTTGAAGATATCGACCATATGCCCGACACAGCTTATCCATCATAAAGGAGGACGTAAATTTTAGGACCAATAGCCCTATCATAAGGGTCACGGCTGAATTTAATTCCACGCTTTTGAAGACCTGTCCTCTTTCCCTAGCCTCTCTCCTCTTTTTGGGGGTGGCCTTCTCGGTCCTTTCCTCGGCAAAAAGCTGAAGATTCATACGCATCATTGTAGGTTCAACCCTTGTATTACGCTCCTTATTCCCTTGAACATAGAACTAAACGCGCCGTCCATTACGCTTATCAATACAGGTACAGTCAAAAACAGCACCACTAACCCTATAAGTATTTTAAAGGGCAACCCGATCACGAATATGTTCATCTGAGGTATCATCCTCACCAATATACCGAATATCAACTCAGCTAGCAAGGCGGAAGCTATGGCTGGTACGGCCATCTTAAGCCCCAGCACGAAAAATTCTACAAACATATTGAACAGCGGAAGCGCTATATCCCCCGCCAACGATGCCTTTCCAAGGGGTAATGCTTCGAAGCTATACATCAGCAGCCTGATGAGGGTATGGTGCCCATCCATGGCAAAGAACAATACCATGGCAAGCACGTTGTTGAAATTGCCCACCAGGGGGATCTGTATATTGGTCTGGGGATCCAGTATATGCACAACGCCAAAGCCAATCTGGTTGTCTATCAGCTGCCCTGCTAGCAAGAAGGCTGAAAAAGTCAACAGCACCACATAGCCCATGATGATGCCTATAAAGATCTCTTTAATGATATAAAAAGCCAGCTCTATATATGAGCCTATATCAATTGCCTCTCCATCAACAGGATAGTAGGCCGCCGTAACAAAAGTCAAGGCCAATATAAGGCCTATGGTAAATATGGCAGGTACGCTCCTTCTCCCAAACACCGGCGACATAAAGAACATTCCCGATATCCTGGCCAGCACCAAAAGCGCTACATCGATGTTCAACAAAATCCTCGCAAGCGCGTACAGCATCTTCAGTTCACAATCCCAATATGGTATTTATGCTGTTATACAGCCTGAGAGTGAAATTGACCATGGTCTCTAAAATCCATGGCCCAAATATGATAAGGGCAACAGCCACCGCCAAGATTTTTGGGATGAAGACGAGGGTATGTTCGTTTATCTGCGTGATGGCCTGGAATATGGCCACTACAAGCCCTACCACCAGGCCCAGCCCCAACACGGGAGCCGATAGAAGCATCCCCGTGTATATGGCCTGTTGCGCCAAAGTTATTATCTCCCTCTGGCTCAC
This sequence comes from Bacillota bacterium, assembly GCA_023622385.1. GTDB lineage: Bacteria > Bacillota > Clostridia > Caldicoprobacterales > Caldicoprobacteraceae > Caldicoprobacter. The sequence continues at coordinate 50,353 of JAMNZI010000063.1, forward strand.
TGTACCACTTCCCTTCATCTGAATCCTGCCACTAAATTTTTAATCACCAGGTCCCATCCGTCCACCATTACAAACAACAATATCTTAAGGGGCAAGGAGATCATAACCGGAGGCAACATCATCATACCCATGGACATGAGAGTGCTGGCAACCACCATATCCACGATGATGAAGGGGATATATATCAAAAAACCGATCTGAAAGGCCGTCTTAAGCTCGCTGGTTATAAACGCTGGTATGAGTACGTGTGTAGGTATATCATCATAGGTATCGGGTTGCTGTTGGCCCGAAAGATCCAAAAACAATATAAGGTCCTTTTCCCTCGTTTGCTTTAACATAAACTCCCGGATGGGCTTTATGGCTTGCTGGGCAGCGGTCTGCTGGTCTATATCACCCTTAAGATAGGGTTGAATGGCGTTATCATTTATCTGGGTCACAGTGGGCGCCATCACAAAAAAGGTGAGGAACAGGGCAAGGCCTATCAAAACTTGGTTAGGTGGCGTCTGCTGTGTCCCCAGGGCATTTCTCATAAACGCCAACACAATTATGATACGGGTAAAGGCGGTCATCATAATGAGGATTGTAGGTGCCAGCGCCAGTACCGTCAGAATCCCCAGTATCTCCAAGCTGTCAACTACATCTTGGGGTGACTGCGCGGTCTCCACTTCCAAGTGGGGAATGGGAATAGATGGCTGTGCAAAAGCTCTACAAGTGCATATGAAAGAAGATAAAGATATAAGTACGACAAACGTTATAACCATGAAAAACCGCTTCTTAAGCATCTCTATTCGCCTCATCCTTTAGCTTTTTCAGATAGTTTCCCAATAACTTGGCAAACGAACCGTTTGCCTCTTCAGAATAAAGGGGTATCAGCTCTTGCTGAGATATCTGACCTAAAAACTCCATGTTCTGGCCGGTAATCCCCACTATGTAGTATTGATTGCCAACCTGTATGACGCACACCCACTTATCCCTTCCCAAAAAGATTCGATCAATTACCTTCATATACTTTCCACTGGTATAGCCAGCAAACTTCGTGCCCACAAGCCGCGCCATTAAATAGGCCAGGGCCAAAACGATTATAAACGCTATTAAAATGCCTATAGCTCGCAGTATCTCTTCCATCTCTTCATTCATCCAATAATCTTTTTAACTGATTCAATAACCCTATCTGCCTGGAATGGCTTGACCACAAAGTCCCGTGCTCCCGCCTGTATAGATTCGATCACCATGGCCTGCTGCCCCATAGCAGAACACATCATTATCTTTGCATCCGGGTTTATCTTTTTAATCTCCCGAACAGCCTGTATTCCATCCATTTCGGGCATGGTGATATCCATAATGACCAGGTCGGGCTGAAGCTCCTTATACTTTTCCACTGCCTTCAACCCATTTTCGGCCTCTCCGACTATTTCATACCCATTCTTAGTCAATATATCCTTGAGCATCATGCGCATAAATGCGGCATCATCGACTACCAAAATCCTTTTTCCCATAACCATCCCCCTTTTTTTATGAATACTATTGTATATATTATTGTAGGCCAAAGTTTATTTAAGGCTCGATATCCGTTTGGCAGGACTTATTATATCAGTTATCCTGACGCCAAAGCTGTCGTCAATTACCACTACTTCACCTTTGGCTATTACCTTTCCATTCACCAGTACGTCTATGGGCTCACCGGCCATCTTGTCTAGTTCTATCACGGAGCCGACGCTAAGCTCAAGGATTTCTTTTATCAGCTTATGCGTTCTCCCCAGCTCCACTGAAACCTGCAGCGGCACATCCAGTATCAAATCGAGGTTATTCTTGTTTCCGCTTTCCGTCTTTTCCTCCAGGGGCTGAAACGAAACGGGCTGTACATTGATGGGCTTAGCTTTTGGAGCATCAGAAAAAGTCTTATGCTCATATTCATTCCCCGAACTTTGTACCGTTTGCAATAGATCCTGTGCGGTCTGCGATAGATTCTGCTGCAAAGAAGTATCGCTGGCTTGCTGTGAAGCTACTTGCTGATCGTACTGCCCCAGCAAATTGCTCAATAACTTCTTTGCAAAATCAATGGGCAATAGCTGCATTATACAGCTATCAATGAGCCCCTCGACCACCATCTTAAAGTTGATTCGGACTATGGGTTCGTCGGACTTAAAAAGGGTGTATGAGAAATCGCTGCTCAAATCCATGACGAAAGTGTTGGGCGGCGATATCAAAATGCTCTTGTTGAACATGGTGGACAGCGAAGTACAAGCAGAGCCCATCATCTGATTCATAACTTCGCCTATAGCGCTTAAATGCATGTCTGTGATTTCGCCCTCAACGTTGGTACCGTCTCCGCCCATCATCAGATCAGTGATGACCTTGACATCCTTCTCCTGTATTATCAGTATGTTTGTCCCCTCCAGCCCTTGGGTATACTGAACCTCTGCAGCTACAAAAGGAATTGGATACTGCTTTGCAAGCTCCTTAATAGTGGTTATGGTCACTTCGGGAGTAGTGATTATTACCTTTTTGCCAACCAGAGTTGAAAGGGTGGTTGCCGCCGTACCCATGCTGATATTGCCTATTTCCCCTAGAGCATCAATCTCTTCCGGAGTAAGCTGCTGGGATGATGGCTGCATTGCAATGATTTGACCTCTTAGAAGAGCGTCTATTTCTTCCTGAGATAGCATATCGTTCATGTCCATGTCCATGTTTCAAACCTTTCCCCCTTCTTCGCATATACTGGTAATTTGAACAGCCAGACTGTTCTTCTTCAAGCCCACAATTCCTAAAAACTTTTTAACATCGCCGACATAGAGGGCGATATCCTCATCCACTTTCTTATCTAGCTTGATCACATCCCCTTTCTGAAGCTCTAACAGGTCTCTGATGGTAACGGTGGTCTGACCCAATACCGCCTTTACCTCAACCCGGGTGGTCTCTATCTGAGAAGCCAACAACTCATAATGTTTTAGCTCGTTTTCTTCGGCAAGCTTTGTAGAAAACCAGTGCTTGGAGCTCAGCTGCGGTATGATGGGTTCAATCACCAAATAAGGAATGCATATATTCATCATTCCCTGAACCTCTCCAATGTGGGTATCAAGGGTTATTATGGCAATGGACTCGTTCGGCGAAATCAGCTGCGCAAACTGGGCATTTGTCTCTATGCCCTCCAACATGAACTCAGCATTTATTACGTTAGCCCATGAGCTGCTCATTATAGGTAAAAGCTGTCTTATTATCCTCTCGATCAGCACGATCTCAATTTCGGTAAAATCCCTGACTCTCTCAGGAGCCAGCCCCAGCCCGCCTAACATGCGGTCGATGATGGCATATACCACATTGGGAGAAAACTCCAATATTATGGATCCTTTAAGGGGCTTGAATTCGATGATCCCGAGGACGACAGGAGCAGGGAGTGAGTTGATGAACTCGCCATACGTCTGCGGTTCCACCGAAACCAGTTCTATCTGGCAATACGTGCGCAGGATTCCGGAAAAATACGATCCCATAAGCCGCGCCAAGTTTTCGTGTATGATCTGTAAGGTACGAAGCTGATCTTTGGCAAACTTCTTTGGCCTTCTGAAATCGTATACGGATATCTTTTTCTCGCGCGTCTCTTCCTTGATATCGTTTATGTTTACCTCCCCTGTCATAAAAGCTTCCAGGAGTTCGTCAATCTCTCGTTGCGACAGTACTTCTGCCACCAAGCTGTACCTCCCTTACCCCTTATTGCATTACAAACTCGTTAAAATATATGCCAGTGATGGTATTAATGTTCAAAATCCCTTCTAACTCCTGCTTTATTCTATTCCTCAAGATTTCTTGTATGTCGCCGCGCTTCATGTCATCTTCTGAAACATCCCGCAGTATCAAGATGATCCTGTCCCTTACCTTGTGCAAGTTATTGTTCAAAACATCCACATCTTTCTGGCTTTCAACCTCTATTGATATATCCACTTTTAAATAGGAATTGCTATCCTTTAAGTTTGTGATAAAAGGCTCGTCATCGTGAAAGACGAAGACCTCCTTCTTCCCAGCGTCTTCATAACCATTTTGGACGCCATTAACTGGATTTGACGGATTCAGTATCACATACAATATAACCCCTATAGCAATGAATAAAACCACAAAAAGCGGTATAATTATCGCTAGCAATTTCTTCATATCCATATCTCTACTTAACCCCTTTACTCTATAGTTTGTACGTTATCTACATTAATGGCTTTTACTATCTGTACATCCACTCGCCTGTTCTTAGCCCTTCCTTCTTCTGTTTCATTTGAGGCTATGGGATAATACTCCCCATAACCCTCACCCGATAGCTTATTGCCGGGGAAGCCATGCTTTTCCTGAAAGTACCTCACCACTTTTATCGCCCTGTCCGCCGAAAGTTCCCAGTTTGTAGGATAAAATATGGTGTTTATGGGCTGAGTATCGGTATGCCCCTCGACGCGAACCCTGTCAATCTGGTCAATGTAATTGAGCAGCATCTTAGCGATTCGGTCGAGTATTTCCTTGGCTTCAGGTTTGAGCTCGGCCTTCCCTACATCAAACAGCACATAGTCCTTAAAACGGATGAGAATTTCTGTCTGCGTCGGCGAAAGTTCAAGCTGCGCTGGAATTTCATTTTGGGCTATGTATTGGCTCATTTGCTCATAAAGCTTTAAGAATGGATCGACCTGGCCAGTACTTTTTTGAGTTTCCGTGCTCTTTTTTATGTTGTTCCCTATTAGTTCTCCCATATCAACAGGTGAAAGCCCTCCTTCGTCGATTCCTGGTACATCATCGATGCTGGCTCCACCTTCTAAAATTCCAATACTCGACCTCAACGATTGAACCAAAGCTTCCCACTTTTGCATGTCTATTATGGAAAAAGAATACAGCATCACGAAAAACGTCAAAAGAAGAGTCACCATATCCGAATATGTAACAAACCATTCAGCCACTCCACCCGATGACTTTTTTGTCCTTCGTCTCATTTTCATCTCATTCCTCACCTGCGGTTGAATTGTTGCTTAAAGCCTTTCTCTGCCCGGGCGATAAAAACGCTTTAAGCTTTTCTTCGATAATCCTTGGGTTTTCACCCGCTTGTATGGAAAGTATACCTTCCAGCATTATCTCCTTATAGAGCATCTCCTGTGCGCTTCTTTGCTTAAGCTTATTGGCGGTCGGAGTAAAGAATAGGTTTGCCAGTATGGAACCATAAAATGTTGTAACCAGCGCTACCGCCATATTGGGTCCCACCGAAGATGGATCATCCAGCATCTTCAGCATGTTTATAAGGCCTATCAGGGTTCCTATCATCCCGTATGCTGGTGCCAGAGAGGCCATGGTTTCAAAAATAGCCTGACCCTGATTGTGGCGCTCTTCCATAAAGGTAAGTTCGGTCTCCATTATATTCCTGACCAACTCAGGATCGGTGCCATCGACGATGAGCAGGATCCCCTTTTGCATGAACGGATCATCCAGATTATAGGCTGCTTCCTCAAGAGCCAACAACCCTTCTTTTCTGGCAATGTTGGCTAGCTCTATAATCTGGCTTATGATTTCATTCGGATCCTTGGCTTTGGTAAAAAATAAATTTTTGGTAACCTTAAAAATCCCTATGAGGTTCTTTAATGGATAAGATATAAGCGTTGCAGCAAACGTCCCGCCCAACGTGATCATTATAGAGGGTGCATCATAAAAATTGCCCAGGTCTCCCGACATCAAGATGCCCGCAACGATAAAGGATATACCGGCTATAATTCCTGCCAGAGTAGCTATATCCATATTCATCATTCACCTACCAATTCTTCGTTCTTTTGAACACAACAGAAAATTTGCCGTTTATAGGCTACGATGCGCTGGATTACCTCTTCTACTCCTTCCTTGACCACCACTTTTCTGTCGTTTGTCAAGGTTATTACCGTATCGGGCGTTTTTTCAATATATTGAATTAAATCGGGGTTTATATAGAATTCCTCCCCGTTCAAACGCGTCACCTTTATCAAAAGGACATACCTCCATTCAAAGTTTCAGGTTCACAGCCGGAAGCTTAAAGCCGGCTGTGAACCCACTCTCGTTATCGCTTCAGATTGACCAGCTCCTGTAGCATCTCATCCGCTACAGTGATGATCCTCGAGTTGGCCTGAAATCCCCTCTGGGCAACGATCATGTCGGTAAATTCCTTGGCAAGGTCCACGTTGGACATCTCCAGCGCCCCCGCAATGATGGTACCCCTGCCACCTACGCCTGCTCTTCCATATAGTGGATACCCGGAATTGGTGGAGTGCTGGTACAGGTTATTGCCAACCTTATTCAATCCGCCTGGGTTTGTGAAGGTAGCAATGGCCAATACCGCGTCCTCCCTGGACTGGCCATTGGTATAGTACCCTATCACGCGGCCTTCGGAATCGATGCTTATGGAATTCAATATTCCGGATATGTATCCGTTAACAGTAGCGTTAACGGTGGTGGAATTGGCGTATTGGGTAAATTTCGCTGGGTCGAACTTAATACTCAAAGTGATATCATCCGCACCTGTAACACTAGAAACTTGGATGGTAACATTTCCCTCCGAAGGATTGCTTAGCTTACCTTCTGGGCTAAATACCAGTGAGCCTGAAGCACCAGTTACTCCTACACCAGATGGTGGCTCTATTCTCCACGACCACTCATTGTTATCATCTTTTGTAAATATAATGTTTAGCTTGTGCTCGTTACCGAGGGAATCAAACACGGTAAAGCTATACTGTTCTTCCTCATCCACGGCTAAGCTAGCATCCAGGTTACCTTCAAATTTTATCATATCTGTGGCTTTTGCCGGCATCGATAGATTCAACAGGTTGATAGGTCCAGGCATGCCAGTAGTATCCACGTACTGCTCTCCCGTCGTAGGATCAGTGACTAAGGTATTCCACCCCAGTACCTTTAACCCTCCCGGATAAACCAAATCGCCGTTGACGTCTATATCAAAGTTTCCAGCCCTGGTGTAATACACGTTTTCTCCATCTGAAACCATAAAGAAGCCTTCACCATCTATAGCCAGATCAGTGGCCCTGTCGGTTCTCTGTACGCCGGTACTGGTATGGAGCACATCGATGGTACCCACCGATACTCCCAATCCGATTTGCTGCGGGTTTGTGCCTCCCCGGCCTCCCACCTGCGACGGTCCGGAGGCATTTTTAATGGTCTGGTTCAAGATTTCCTGGAAGGTTACTCGGCTTGATTTAAAGGCAACGGTGTTTACGTTGGCGATATTGTTACCTATGACGTCCATCTGGGTCTGATGGACCCTCAAACCCGAAATACCGGAATACAACGACCTCATCATAAAGCAACAACCTCCTTTGGTTTATCGGCGCAGCCCATTCCCTCTGTCGTTCAGGAATGATGCAGCCTCCCCAAAGGGGTCCGGCTACAGCACTACTGCGCCATCGATATTTGTAAAGATGTTCTCCTTTATGCTCTCACCATCGACAGCTGTAACGATGGTTTTGGTAGGAACGTTGACTATAAACGCAAGATCGCCCATGAGCACCAACGAATCCCGCACGCCCTTTTCCCTGGCCTTTTCAATTGCCTGTCCAATCCTGTCCATCTGATCTTGTGACAACCAGATATTCCTCTGCCTCATCCTGGTTTGGGCATGCTTGCTGAACTTGATGGCCTGCTCCTTCTGTATTGCTTCCTTCAGTATTTCATCAAAACCTATATTGCTTACCCCGTTACTGCCTCTTCTGAGAGAATCAGCTTGTTGGGGGATCCCCGATATCCTGCCGGTATAGACGACGCGGTTGTATTCAACTTTGCCGCTGTCCATACTATTCATCCCCTTGTGTATCTATTGTTCCAGAATAGATCTCCTTTACCTCATCCAGAGCGATATCATATCCGTTGACATGAAGGGTTACTTTTCCATTGACCACTGAAACCCCCTCAACTTTCCCATACACTGGGATAACCCCTGCCGAATTCTCTGCCCTCTTCTCGGCATAGACCATCTTGTCTATCAGTCCCATGGCCTTCATCGATGTAAAGTCATTGCTCAAATTTTGCATGAGCTCCAACGTGCTGAACTGTGCAAGCTGGGCTATAAATTCCCTATCCTCCATCGGGTTTAATGGGTCCTGATACTTCAGCTGCGTTATGAGAAGCTTTAAAAACGCATCCTTGCCCAGCTCATTGCCAGGCTGTTTCGAATTTTCTGCAGTATACGCCTGATTGTTTACGCCGCTCACATACATTCCTACACCTCTACCTCCCTTTTACGCAAGGCAATCAAGCCTATGATGGCCATCATAATACGCAGCCGGTCTGACGATGCTGTGCCGCGCCTCTGCTATGCCAGGCCTTATCCTCCTGGGCATTGGGTTTTCCCATTGCCAGCCGCTTCCCACGCCATCGCGCTGCAGCTGTTGATAGCCCTGCCCAATGTTTACGTCAATATTTGTAAAGCTATATCCCTTCTGGGCAAGCAGCGCTTTAAGCTCATGGGTGTGCGACTGCAGGAAATCCTTGACGGCGTTGGACTCCACCGTGATTCTGACTGCCAGCGTTCCGCCTTCCATGGCCACTTTCAGGACCATCCTACCCAGTTCTGGTGGCTTTAAAAGCACTTCCATTTCCGACCGCTTATCCGACAACAAAACCCTCACCCTGTCAGCAACGTCCGCCAGCATGGCATGAAAGTCCACCGGCCTTTCCCCATACACAGAGCTCATCTCAGCATTAAATGTCCGCCGTAGCTGTCCATTAGCGTATAACCGTTCTACCGCAAGGCCTTCTTGGCCGTGGTTAAAATCCGGCTGTAAATCCTCCCGAGCCTCATCTAAAATAGCCCCATCTTCGTGCATGCCTTGCTGCATGGTTCGTATACGTGAAGCCATAAGCTTAGCGTTTGAACTCTCATCAGCGGCTTTTAGGTTTATAGGAGAACCCCTGTACTGTGAAGACATCCCATCAAAGGAATCCATACGGCTGCTTTTTACAGTTCCATCCTTTTTTAAGGTCATCTTTCCTCTGATGTCTAGCATCTTTTCAACAACGTGCATTTGATCGTCGTACGCCTGTGTATCTAAAACCAGGGGTTCATTCATAACCGGTTGAAGATCGCCATCAGGGGTATCATACACAACTTCAAAGCCATGTTCTTGTATGCCAGTCTCGCGATCTTGTAAGCCACTTGCTGAATCCGCTGAATGCAAAAACGCGGCTACATTCCCATCAAACTGTCCTACAGCACCATCGCACTCTTCCACCATAGGATATAGCTGCCGTGACGACATTTGCTCCGATAATACATGCTGAGATACAGGATGCAACTGCTCCCCAAAAGGTACGGCCTGGCCATCCCGAAAAATGCTTTCTTGAGGTGTTCCATCAAATTCGTGTAAACCTGTATCCCCCGGCGTTTGTATAGGAATTTTTAATGCTGCCTCTGTGGCTTTTAACAACGCCTGGCTTGCAGACGACAGGTCCTCAGATGGAGGCATCCCATTCCCATCAGCGCCGCCCGCTTCCTCAGCATACGCAACTTGAAGCGGCATAAGGCTTTGCAACATCAGGCCAAACTCTTGCGAACATCCTTCATCTTGCACATCACGCCGGCGTTTCTCGTGAGAGTTAACATTGCCTGGCATGATACCACGAATTAAATCCACCCCCACAGCTTTTTCACCTCCTTTCCAGATAGGTTTTATGCAAAAGCCGGAAACTTATTGCCCAGCCATTTGCCTGGTCAACTCGGCCGCCTTTTTGGATTCCATCGCTCCCAATATCTCGGCGCTCCTCTCTGCTGGCATGTGTTTGAGTATCTGAATGACCAGAGAACGGTCTTCCATCTCGGACAAAATGGAGGCGGCTTGCTCTGCTTCCATATTCTCATAAACCTTAGCAATATCCTTTATACCCTCAAACAGGGCCGAAAGCTTCTGCTGCAATTCATCCACTTCCCTTTCCTTTTGCTCAAGCTCTTCCTCCCTTTGTTCCAATTGCTGCTGCTTGTCCTCCAGCTGGCCCTTTAAAGCGTTGAGCTGATCCTCATAAACCTTCAGCCTCTTTTTTTCGTCCTCAATGGCCTTTAGCTGCTGCTGTAACTCGCTACCTTCATCCGATGGCGAATTATCAACCACCTTAGAAGGAAACAGCAACGCCACGGCAGTATCCCTTATACCGCCCACATTGAAAAAAAGCGACAACCCTATACCGGTTACGATAAACAGCAATACCACGACGATTATCAGCCGTGCGGCACCCCTGGTGTTGGCCACCAAGTCACCGCCCGCTTTTCCCCTATCGATCCTGTCATACCTTGCCATTTATTGGTCCACCCTGCCTATATATTTTATAGCCGGCGTATTCGTCCACTACCTTTTGATACCTCTTTTCCATTTCCAAGCGGTATTGGTAATATTGCCTTTCCTTCATCTCGCTCAACACGTTAACCTCCCTAACTAAGCCAATGAGCCTTATCTTTATGGAATCCAAATTATTCCTTGCCCGAACAACCACCTGTTCCTGAGACTTTATGCGCCTTTGGAGCAAAGCAGAATAAGAAGCGTACAGCTTCATGTTGCGCGCCGTCGTACCCTCTGCAGCCAGCTGTCCCATATCCGAAGTAAGGCTGCGGTGTTCGTCAACCAACTCGGACAATACCGCCAGTTGCATATCCAGCTCTCTTAGCGCTTTGGCATATTCCCCTTCAGCCTGCTTTTTTTTCAGTTGGTTTACTCTAAGCAATGCGTCGAGCGAAAACTTAAATTTAGCCATAGGCGGCGTCTCCCCACATTAGCATCTTCTCCATCTCATTTTAGGATATCCTCAACCTTACTGGCCGGCTATTCTTTCCATCCACTGGCGGGTATCCTCAAAATCGGCCTTTTCGTCTACCGCCTGCTGTAAAAATTCGGTTATCCGGGGCATCTTCTCGATAGCTTCATCCACTTCGGGATTGCTGCCACGGCGATAGGCGCCTATATTGATTAGGTCCCTGGCTTCCTCGTAAGCCGCCATCAGCGCCTTTATCTTGCCCGCCAGCTGCATATGGCTTTTATCCACTACATCGGGCATTACCCTGCTCACGCTGCCCAACACATCGATGGCGGGGTAGTGGTTCCGATTAGCCAACTTTCGCGACAGGAGTATATGCCCGTCCAATATTCCTCGTACTGCATCGCTGATGGGCTCATTGAAGTCATCGCCATCCACCAACACGGTGTACAGGCCGGTTATAGAGCCCATCTCCCCGTTGCCCACCCTTTCCAGCAATTTGGGCAATATTGAAAACACCGATGGGGTGTATCCCCTGGAAACCGGTGGCTCACCTATGGCCAGCCCTACTTCCCGCTGGGCCATGGCAAAGCGCGTTATGGAATCCATCATAAGCAGCACATTTTTCCCTTTGTCCCTAAAAAATTCAGCTATGGCGGTGGCCACAAAAGCCGCTTTAAGCCGCACCAGCGGAGGTTGATCAGATGTAGCAACCACTATGACGGAACGCTTCAGGCCATCCCTTAGGTCCTTTTCTATGAACTCCCTGACCTCCCTACCCCGTTCGCCTATAAGGGCGATGACGTTGATTTGGGCTAGGGTATTGCGCGCAATCATCCCTAGCAGGGTGCTCTTTCCCACGCCGCTCCCTGCAAATATTCCCAATCGTTGACCCTGTCCACAGGTCAGCAATCCATCTATGGCCCTTACTCCCAGCACCAGCGGCTTTGAGATCCTCTGCCGATTTAGGGGATGGGGAGGGGCGTTGTGGATATTGGCCCACTTTTCAGGTACTACCGCAGCGCCCCCGTCCATGGGATTGCCCAGCCCGTCCAGTATTCGCCCGACCAGTTGGTTGCCCACGGCAACCTTAAATGGCCTGCCTGTCAATGCTACCTTGCTACCCGGCCCTATGCCGCTCAGTTCCCCATACGGCATGAGCAGTATCCTGTCCTTACGGAAACCAACTATCTCTGCAGGGATGTATGCAGTTTCCTTTGTGTTGTATATATGGCATATTTCCCCTACTTCTCCTGCAGGCGCTTCAGCTTCTACAGTAAGCCCGATAACCTGTACCACCTGACCGGTACACCTTATAACCTCAATTTCATTTACCATATCCCTGTATTTTTTAAGCGAGATGCATGCCATGTCAACGTCCCACCACAACTGCTTCAATCTCCCTTAAGCGGGCATCAACGCTACCATTCACCATACCGCTGCCGGTATCCACCACACAGCTGCCAATGCCCAAAAAATCATCCTCTATGACGTCCATATCCTCAATATGATGCAGCTTGGACAACAATCGCTCTTTAAGCCTGGATATCCTCCCGTAATCGTGCTTGCTCACCTTAAGCTGTACCCTTACTTTGCCCTGGATTTTCCTAAGCGTTGATTCGACTACATGGGCTAAAACCTCATCATCCGTCTCCAGGCGGTCATATATGACCCGTTTAGCGATATCCACTGCTAAAGCCACTAAGTCCTGCTCGAACTGCTGGTAGAGCTCCTCTCTCTCTTTTATAATCTCTTCTTTTATGCGCTGAGCTTCATTGATTTCGGATAAAAACTGGCTTTTGGCCTCCTCCAGCCCTTTTTGAAAACCAGCCTGGAATCCTTCTTGGAAGCCAGCTTCTTTTGCCCGCTCCTTTATTCTTTGGGCTTCATTGGTCGCTTGCGCTATTATTGCCCTGGCTTCCTCGTAGGCATTGTTTCTAATGGCTTCGGCATCCCGCCTTGCCATCTCCAACAGGCATTCAATGGATTTTGTTGCTTGTACATCAACATCCGAAGCATCGCTGTCGACCTCAAACTGAGTCCTCTTTTGTAATGTAAACCGGCTTTCGGGATTCAGGCAGATGCTGTGGGATTTGAGCACGTTAGACAATGATCTCATCACCGCCTCCCCGTGATATTATGATCTCGCCGGCCTCTTCTAGCTGCCTGATGATGTTAACAATCTTCTGCTGAGCATTCTCCACATCCCTGAGCCTTACTGGTCCCATGTATTCCATGTCTTCCTTTATCATCTCCTGCAGGCGCTTAGACATATTGGCAAATATAACCTTTTTCACTTCTTCGCTGGCTCCTTTTAGCGCCAAAGCCAAGTCGCTGTTGTCGACCTCGCGCAGGAACCTCTGTATCGAACGATTATCCAGCGTGACGATATCTTCAAATACGAACATCCTTTTCCTTATCTCTTCAGCCAACTCCTTATCCCTAAGCTCCAGATTTTCCATTATATACTTTTCTGTACCTCGATCAACCGACAGCAGTATATCCACCAGAGCTTGGATTCCGCCGGCATTTGTAAAGTCAGCTGTCAGCATGGAAGAAAGCTTTCTCTCAAGCACCCTCTCAACCTCTTTTATGACATCTGGTGAGGTGCGGTCCATGAGCGCTATTCTAGTAGCCACATCCACCTGTTTTTCCTGAGGCAACGAAGAGATTATGGCGGCTGCTTGCTGCGGGCGCAGGTATGCCAAGACCAGGGCTATGGTCTGTGGATGCTCGTTCTGTATAAAGTTCAGGATTTGTGATGGCTCAGCCTTTCTTATGAAATCAAAAGGCCTTACCTGTAAAGACGAGGTCAGCTTGTTTATTATCTCCAAAGCCTTCTGGCTGCCCATAGCGCGCTCCAAAATCTCCCTGGCATATTCGATGCCGCCTTCAGATATGTAATTTTGAGCTAGGCATAGCTGATAAAATTCCTCTATTACCTGATTCTTAGCTTCTGCGTCCACCTTGGATAGGTTAGCTATTTCCAGGGTCAACTGTTCGATTTCGTCCTCATTCAAATGCTTGTATATTTCGGATGCTTTTTCTTTGCCAAGGGCTATGAGCAATATTGCAGCCTTTCTACGGCCTGTTAATGTTCCTCTCTCGGCAGGCATACGAATTCCCCCTACTCCTCGCTCAGCCAATTGCGCAACAGCTGTGCCACAGCTTCAGGCCGCTCAGTCGCCAGCCGTTCTAGCTGTTTTTTGATCTCGTCGTGTTCACTGGTAGACTCCAGTTCAAGTGTAGCCGGTTGCTGGGTTTCCTGAGTCAATATCTCCTGGGCAGTGGTAGTTTCTAACTGGATACGACGCGAGCGCATCCGCATTGCTATTATAACGACCACAACAAGGGCTAACCCCACTGCCAGAGGCACCGCCCAATATAGCCACTCTATCCCTTTGTCTTGGCGCCCTTCAAAGCCTTCAAGCAGCTGATCTCGTAACGATGTGTCAAATTTCATATTTTGTACTACTACCCTTGAAACGTCCGTTCCAACAGCAGCTGCCACCAGTTCTTTAACCTGCCCAAGGATTTGTGGGCCTAGGGATTCATTGTCTATGATAACTGAGATGGATAGGTCCTCCACCTTTCCCTGCTGCTGTTCCAGGGTTTCCTTTATTTCATTCACCTCATAATTGATTATCTCATGCGACTTGTCGTATGAACCGTTTTCAGCGCTTTCAAGTTCGGGATACTGAGTGGTATTTGAGGTCTCCCCCACCACTCCTTCAGGTATTGCATTTCTCACCTTTTCCCTTAAAACCTCGCGGCTGGCGATTATCCCATCCTCGTCAACCACCGGTTCAAACCTCACCGATTCGGTGGTCTTCTTGTCGAAATTCAGCTTGACGTTTACTGTAGCGACCACCTTCTTATATCCAAACACCGGCTCCAACAAGCTGATAACCTGATCCCGTATGCGGTCTTCCAGCCGGTGCTCCAGGTCAAACTGGGAACCGACCATTTCTTCATCTTTGGCCTGATTGCCCGTCAAAACATTCATATTTGTGTCTATAACGGTGATGTTCTCCTCTTTTAAACCAGGTACACTCTTGGCCACCAAGCGCACTATGTTGTTAGCCTGAGAAGAAGCGATGTTATATCCGGGCTTGGTCTTAATGATTACCGAAGCCGTTACGGGCATCTGCTGGCTCTTGAGCACAAAAGCATCATCCTCTGGCATTGCAATGGTCACAACAGCATCCTCTACTCCATCCAAAAACTTGATGGCTTGGCTTAAACGCTCCTGCAGCTGCATGATGAGCAATGCCCTTTTTTCCGCATCTGTCTGACCAAAATTGCTGTTTTGAAAAAATATGTCATAATTGAATCCTGTTCTGGGATATCCCTCGCTAGTGAGCTGCATCCTAACTTCTACTTCTTTGTCCTTAGGAACCAATATGGTGGATGTCCCCTCGACCTTTGGCTCAACGTTGAGCTCTTTTAATTTGGAGTATATTTCGGCCGTCTCCTGGCTGTCCAAACCGCTGTAAAGTACCACGTACTCCTGCTGGGATAAAAGTAAAGCAGCAAGCACCATGATCACCAGGAAGGCAATTGCTCCAATGATAAATACCCTTTTTTGTGTGCTGCTCAACTTCTCCCAATACTGGTTTAATTGTTGCTTTATGGTGTCCAGTGCCAACGCCATTTGATCCCCGCTTTCCTACCGCCTATTATAATTTCAGCAGGCAACATATGCCTGTTCCCTGCTGATCAGCCCCTTTTGAGAGTCATCATCGTTCGACAACATTTATCTTCATCTTACATAAAATTGGTAGACAAATAAATCGGTCTTTCGACCTATTTTCCCCTACCTTATAGAACATTGTCGCCTGTGGTCCTTCACGGTGTAAAAACGAAATCATATCTGCATGCGCATAATTTCCTGATAAGCCTCTAGCAACTTGTTTCTGACCTGAAGGGTAAACTGGAGTGCAATATCGGCTTTTTCAGCATCTATCATGACCTTGTGGAGGTTTTCCACCTGGCCGGTAGCAAGAAGGTAATTGTTGTATGTACTGGTTGCCTGCAGCTGCTGCAAATCCGAAATGGCTTGCTTTAGAACATCGCTAAACGATAATTCCTGCTCTTGTTTCCTTAAAATGGTCGATATCCCTGCAACATTTTTAGAAGCAGTAATGGAACCTACCTGCATAAACCATCACCCTCCTATCTGCCTATCTCCAGAGCCTTCATGGCCATATTCTTAGAGGCATTAAATGCGGTGACGTTGGCCTCGTAAGACCGAGTGGCCGAGATCATGTCCACCATCTCTCTGAGTATGTCTACATTTGGCATCAGCACATACCCATCTTCATCGGCATCAGGATGGCCAGGATCATAAACCCTCTTGAAAGGAGTAGGGTCACCCTGAACCCTGATGGCTTTCACCCCGCCCCCTGAAAATCCTTTTATGCTTTCCTGCAGATATTGCCAAAACGGCTTGGCATATTGCTCCTCCCTCACCACCACTACTTTTCGGCGGTAGGGCTCACCGGTCTCTGTCCTTGTGGTCTGAGCGTTTGCGATGTTTTGAGCGATTACATCCATGCGCAGCTTCTGCAGCGTTAGAGCCGAAGCGCTTATGTCAAATGCCCTAAACATCCTTTACTTCCTCCCCTCGTTTATGACCATCTTCAGCTTGCTAAACTCGCCAGATATCTTTTGCACCAGCGCATTATACATGATGGCATTCTTGGCCAAGCTGGTCATTTCCTCATCCATATCGACGTTGTTGCCGTCTTCCCTCATCTGTGTACCACCGGTGCGCACAACTCGTGGCCTCACCTCATCAATAGGGCTTACCCCTATATCGAGGTGCTTAAGTCTAGTTTTTTTACCTCTCAACGCGCTGGCCTCAAGGGCTGATCTCAGCTCCTCTTCGAATTTAACCTTGTATTTTTTATAGCCCGGGGTATCTGCGTTAGCAATATTATGAGCTATAACTTCGTTTCGCAGCCACGAAGCATCCAAAGCCTTTTCCAAAACGCCCATATGGGAAAAAAGCCTATGAATCAATGTCCATCACCTGCCCAACCACAATTATCCAATAATATTTATCAACTATATTCGATAAAAATTCACAAAATCCTTGTTTAAAAACAAAATTTTTTATAAAATTAGGATAGGGGGCGGCTTTTAGCCGCCCCCTATCCTAATTAATATCGGGACTTTATCTGTCTTATTCCTCATCTTCAAAAAGCTCTTCTTCATCTTCATCAAGCGCTTCCTCTTGATCGATAACCTGGAGAAATGCCCGGAAGACTTCTTCTAGTTCTTCTTCATCCTCAATGGACACGTATATATCGTTTCCTTCATCGTCCTGCTCCACCCTGAGGATGACCACTTCGCTTTCATCGGAGTCAATCTCGTCTTCCTCTATGGGCAGCAACACGATGTACTCCCTGTCATCGAAATCCAGAGTAAGCAGATGTTCAAACTGGACAACTTCGTTATTCTCATCGATAAGCTCGATTATGTTGGATTCCATTTCCATAAAATCAACCTTCTTTCTTTTTATTGTTTAAATAATCCAGATAGCTTTGAAGAATGAGCACGGCTGCTATCTTGTCAGCCTTCAGCTTCCTCCTGTTACGTCGAACCCCTGCATCTATCATCAACCGATGGGCGGAAAGCGTCGTCAGCCTTTCATCCCAGTATACAATTTCCCCCGAATATATGCCCTTGAGCTTTGTAGCAAATTGTTTCACCTTCTCAGCTTGGGGGCCCAACGTGCCGTTCATGTTTACAGGCAGGCCAATCACTATCTTTTCAGGATTGTATTGTTTCAATATGCTGCATAGGCTTGAAAACAACTTATCGTTGCTGCATTTTTCAAGGGTTTGAAGCCCCTGGGCGGTCCACCCCATCGCATCGCTGATAGCCACCCCTATGCGCTTGTCACCCACATCCAATGCCAATATTCTCAAGGCTAATCCCTTTCCCCACGTTTTATATTACCTTTATTGCCATCTCGGGACAAACGCTCCCGCAGTAACCGCAAAGCACGCACTTGCTATGGTCAACCTGCACCTTACCTTCTTGTCCAATGCTCAAAGCGCCCTGCCGACAACGAGCCACACACCTACCGCATCCAGCGCACCAATCCTGTATGAACAGCTTTCTCTTATAGGATTTCAAAACTTCCTCCAGATTATACGGTACCTCTCCCTTATCGAAAAAGCTGACATTGGCATATACCTCTTCCAACCTCTGCATGCCTACGGCAATGGAATGGATATATGGGAAATCCAGGACATACTTCAACGCCCGCTTAAACTCAAAAATAAGGTGACCTCCTCCCAATGGCTTCATGGCATATATGCCTTTGCCATTTGCGTACGCCAACCGTATCGCAGCGACCATGTCTTCCAAAGTGCCATCCACTATGCCTACCCCACGGTAGTTGAGTATGGGGTGTATCACATCGATCTCCTCCATGACGGCCGCTGCTTTGACCGCTGCCACGTAATGGGTGGATATTCCCACTGCCCGTATGATCCCCTGCTGTTTTTTAGCAATAAAATACTCCAACGCCTCCCTATGACCCTTTAGGGTAAGAGGGCCTTCCTGTTCATGGAGCAAAAATATGTCTATATAATCGCGCCCTATCCCCTTTAGAGCCCTCTCCAAAGTCTCGCAAGCGGTCCGAGAATCATAAGCATACGATTTTGAGGCTATTACAAGGTCCTTGTGCGACTTTAAAACCTCGCGTATATAAGGATATGTGCCGTACAGGTCAGCCGTATCGATGAAGTTAACCCCCAGCTCCACGGCCTTACGTATAACAGCTGCTCCTTCATCTAAAGGAAGGTTTCTCTGCAGGGGACCTATGGTCAGGCTGCCAAAGCACAGCTTTGACACCACAATGGACGTGTTGCCCAGCCTATTGTACTGCATGGATGCTGCCCATTTACTTATTGCGATTATGTTCTATATAAAATCGGAGCAGCTCCTCCAGCAGCTCGTCCCTCTCCAGCTTCCTTATGAGGGAGCGAGCATTCTTATGGCTGGTTATATAGGTGGGGTCACCCGATATGAAATATCCCACCAATTGATTTATGGGGTTATAGCCTTTTTCCTCCAGCGCTTGATAAACGCTGAGGAGGATATCCCTAGGGGTCTCAGACACCTCTTTCTTGAGCTTGAACATCATGGTTTCCTGAAGATCGCCATTCATATAATATATACCTGCCTTTTAAGAGGAATTCTTCAAAGTCTATCTTACTCCATTTTACACGTTTTTTCAAACATAAAATGGCCATCTTTCACTTAATTTATACCCAACTGCTTTTCGAGCAAAACGCATACCTGGTCTAAAGCCTCCTGCATCTTGCCCGCATCTTTACCCCCGGCTTGAGCCATATCGGGACGTCCGCCACCACCGCCGCCTGTTATTTTAGCCACTTCACGCAGCAAATTCCCCACATGAACTCCTTTGGCCACAGCGTCCTTGGTGGCTCCGGCCACAAAGTGCACCTTGTCTTCCCTTACGGTTGCCAGCACCACAACCCCCAGCCTTACTCTGCCCTTCACGGCATCCACCATATTGCGCAAGCCTTCCATATCCTGACCTTCTACATAGGCAGCAATGCATTTTATGCCGCCCACATCCTTCCCCGACTCAATCAGCGACTCCACAGAACTCAAAGCCAGTTTGGCGCGCAGCTGCTCAATCTCCCTCTCCTGCTCCTTAATCTGAGCAACCAATCCCCGTATTCTCCCTTCGAGATCAGAGGCATTGGTCTTAAGCTCTCTACAAATATCGCCTATAAGCCTTTCCTGGTTCAAAAGATGGTTATATACCTCAAAGCCGGTTATGGCTTCAATTCTTCTTACGCCGGCCGCCACACCCGACTCGCTGAGTATCTTGAACATCCCTGCCTGGCCGGTATTGGTAAGATGCGTTCCTCCGCACAGCTCAATGCTGAAATCTCCTATTTTGACAACTCGTACCACATCCCCATACTTCTCTCCAAACAGCGCCATGGCGCCCATCTCTTTGGCCTTGTCCAAGGTGGTCTCCATCACCTCCACGGGGATGGCCTCCATGATCTTCTGGTTGACCAACCTCTCCACCTTGAGGAGTTCTTCGCCAGATAGGGCTGAAAAGTGGGAAAAGTCAAAGCGCAATCTCTGAGGGGTAACCAGGGAACCTGCTTGCTCCACGTGGGGGCCCAAAACCTCCCTGAGAGCGCTGTGCAACAGGTGGGTAGCTGTATGGTTGCGAGCAGCAGCCAATCTCGACTCCTTATCCACTGCAGCCTGTACAACATCCCCCTCCTTCAAGGTTCCAAAGAGCACCTTACCGTAATGCACCACCTTGTTGCCAAACAGCTTCTTTACGTCCTGTATTTCCATCCTGCCATCGTCCCACAGGAGCACGCCCTTATCGGCCACCTGCCCGCCGCTCTCAGCGTAAAAGGGAGTCTGATCCAGTACCACCGCTATCTCCTGGCCTTGGGCAGCGCTTTGGATCCTCTCCTCACCTTGGATGATGGCCAGCACGCGGCTGCTGCTTTCAAGGGATTGATAACCCACAAAATCGGTTGAGGCATCGGCATCGATCAGCTTGTATATATTGCTGTCCATGCCCATATAGTCGGTCACGCGATGAGCTGCCCTGGCCCGTTCCCGCTGGACCTCCATCTCCTGCTGAAAGCCTTGCTCGTCAATTTCCAGGCCTTCCTCCTGCAGGATCTCCCTGGTGAGGTCAAGGGGAAAACCGTAGGTATCGTACAGCTTAAAGGCTTTCGAGCCGTCCAACACCTTCTGCCCTTGTTGCTTTAAGTCCTCTATGTACTCCTTCAAATAGGCCAATCCCTGGTCGATGGTCTCCCTAAAGCGCTCCTCCTCTATCTGGATTATCCTCAAAATATAATCTTCTCTCTGCTTGAGCTCGGGATAGACCTCATGGGATTGCTTTATGACCGTTTTTGCCAGCTGGCTCAAGAAAGGCCCCTCTATTCCCAGCAACCTACCGTGGCGCGCTGCCCTCCTCAAAATCCTGCGAAGCACATATCCACG
The DNA here is from genome assembly GCA_023622385.1 of Bacillota bacterium. Taxonomy (GTDB): domain Bacteria; phylum Bacillota; class Clostridia; order Caldicoprobacterales; family Caldicoprobacteraceae; genus Caldicoprobacter. The sequence continues at coordinate 71,116 of JAMNZI010000063.1, forward strand.
CCCTTCGTTGGAAGGAAGTATTCCATCGCCTACCATAAACGTGATACCCCGTATATGGTCAGTTATAACCCGCAAAGATACATCGGTTTTGTACGATTTCCCGTATTCAACTCCGGCAATTTGGCTGACGTGCTCCAGTATATCCTTTATGGTATCGACTTCAAAAAGGGAATCCACTTCCTGCATTATGGCAGCCATCCTCTCAAGGCCCATACCGGTGTCTATATTGGGATGCGGAAGGCGATGATAATTCCCTTCTTCGTCCTTATTGAACTGTGTGAATACCAGATTCCAAAACTCCACAAATCGGTCACAATCACAACCGGGCCCGCAATCAGGCTTACCGCAACCCTTATCTTGTCCCCTATCGAAGTATATCTCTGAACTCGGCCCGCAGGGGCCAGTTCCTATCTCCCAGAAGTTGTCTTCCTTCCCCATTCTTATGATTTTATGCTCAGGAAGGCCAACCATCTTGTGCCAAATCTCAAAAGCCTCATCGTCCTGTTCATATATGCTCACCCATAACCGTTCTTCAGGCAGCTTGAGGACCTGAGTGACGAATTCCCATGCCCACTCAATAGCCTCTTTTTTAAAGTAATCGCCAAACGAAAAATTACCCAGCATTTCAAAAAAGGTGCCATGTCTCGCAGTCTTGCCCACCCTTTCGATATCGGGAGTGCGAATGCACTTCTGGCACGTAGCAATCCTCTTTTTAGGGGGCGTTTCCTGCCCTGTAAAATAGGGTTTAAACGGAGCCATGCCGGCATTTATCAGCAAAAGGCTCTTGTCCTTCTGTGGAATCAGCGAAAAGCTCGGCAGTATGAGGTGATCTTTTCCTCTGAAAAACTCCAGGAATCTCGTCCTTATCTCGTTAAGGCCCAGTTTCTCCATTTATGTATTCCCTCCCCATAAGACAATTAAATAAGCGTCTCCTTCCCATGGCAGGAGCGGGACGCACCTTCAGGTTCTCTATCCTACTAAAAAGCTCAAAAAATAGCAAATTCCGTCCTAATCCTGCTATTTACTCATGATTATATAGAACCCTAGATGTTTTGTCAATTATATCAAATCCTGCTTTCAAATCGGATATTGCTTTGATTGCTCAAGCGCTAGTGGGATACCGTCACGATGCTCAAATATATGTTTTTTAATATAACCCGTACTATGAGCACCACCGGCACAGCCAGAAGCATGCCCGTGATCCCAAAGAACATTCCGCCAATCCATAAGGACAGTACTATATAGACAGGATGGAGCCCCACGTGGTCACCCATGATCTTAGGGGTGATAAAGCTGCCCTCCAGCTGCTGGACGGCTACCGTCACCACTATAGTCCAGATTACCTTTGATGGTGCATTGAGCAAGGTGATCACCACGGCAGGCACTGCCCCCAGCCATGGCCCAAAATAGGGTATTATCTCGAATATGCCAGCCACAACCCCCAGGAGCAAGGCATAAGGTATTCCGATGATAAAAAAGCCTAAGGTTGAAAAGGCCCATATCACGAGGGATATGATGATCTGGCTTCTTATAAAACGATTGAGGATGTAATGGATCTCCGAGAAGGTGCGCATTATGCCCTTCCTGTATCGAATGGGAATGAGGCTGACCATCAACCTTTTGAAGTATTTCCTATCCTTTAAAAAATAAAAGCTCAGCACAGGGATCATGAAAGCTTCAGATATGCCAGAGGCACCATCCATAAACCTTTTGATGGTATCCCGCATGAACCCAACTAAGCGCCCCTGTATATCCTCTATGGTTTCTTCCATGGCTTGCTGCACACTATAAGGTAGCCCCATATTTCTTAGCCTCGATTGAAACCCGGCGGCCAACTGCTTCAACTGATAAGCGTATTCGGGTATATACTCGCTTAAGGAAATCACCTGCCTTATAAAAGGCGGCACAATCAGAAACCCAATTGCTACCAGCAACAGCAATACCCCACCAAACAGCGCTATGATGGCAACATTTCTAGGCATAAACCTTTCCAGCCATTCGCTTAAGGGCACCAGAATGTAGGAGATTATGATTGCAAAGAAAACGGAACGAAACACGCTGGACAATTTCTCCCAATGGGAGACCACGGCAAACAACAAAATTGAAAAAAGCAAAAATGCCAGTCCCAGCATGACATAAATTCTGTACGCCTTCACCTGCCAGCCTCCACCCTGATTTCATATTTAAAATAGGCCCGTTTCCGGGCCTATCGCTTATCTCCTTCCCTTCATTTCTGACAACATGCCAGCCATTACCTGAGAAGCGCTGTCTATGATATTCTTGCCATTCAGAAGCTTTCGTCTCATATCGCTGTCCTTATCGGGCATCAAAAGCATGCTGGCTGCAATGCCCACCATGCTTCCCGCTATAAAACCCCTTAGATACTTATTCATGAACGTTACACTCCTTTCTTGCAAATTTACTTGATGTTCAGCAAAGTTTTAATTCCCCTGTTGTATGCCTTTATCTGCTGAACCTGTTCCATCGATACGATCACTGCATCCTCGTTTATGCTGTTGGATGCATCATATGGCAGAATGTACCGCCCTTCCAAAAGGTCATCGATGAGGCCTCTGGAAATTTCAAAGCCCTCTATCCTGCCATCATTGGGATCAAATATTATATCGCTGATAAGCCCTACTTCCTGCCCATCTCCCCTCAAAAGCTGGCGGCCCAAAATCCTATTGCCGTACTCTATGTTTCCCTCCGTGAGTAAACTTCCAACCCGTCCATGGCTTTGCAGGGGCTCATCCACTATAACTGCATGTCTGCCTATGGTTCGCACCCGTTCAAGGGGAATATGCCTCTTCCTTTCCACAAACCCCTCACTCGACACCAGCAACCCCTTTATCCTTTGCTGGCCGGGTTTAAATATTATATCCACCACAACCCCCATCTTTTTGCCCGTCCTTGCAGATATGACGGGCAACCCCAAAAGCTTCCCTCTTTTCATTCCCTGCAGCATCTTCCAAGCATCCCCATTGGCATCAGCCCCATTTTTATTTTCTATGTACTCTTTATTATCCCTCATTGTCTAAAAAAGATGACAGTATAAGAAGCTTAATTTTTGGAAAAAATAAACCGGCATTTAGCCGGCATTCATGAAATTTTTAAATTATAATTTTACGAAGCTTACCCTCAAAACGTTATCCAGCATCTCGATTTGTTTCAAAGCCTGAAGGCTGACTTCCTGGTCCACATTCAGCACCATCAAAGCTTTGCCCTCCTTGCGGTTTTGACTGACCCTCATGGTCTCGATGTTGACGTTTTCGTTGCCCAGTATGGTGCCAATCTTGCCTATAACCCCCGGCCTGTCGTAATTCTGTATGACCAGCATATACGGTGTGGGCTCGAAATCCACCTCGTATCCACCGAAATTGACTATCCTTATCCCATCCTTGCCAAATACGGTACCTGCAAAGGTAACCTGCTTCTTGCTATTGGTGACCTTTACCGTTATTAAATTGGTGTAATGGTCAACTTCGCTCCTTATGCTCTCTATCACCTCAATGCCCCTGTCCTTTATGAGCATCTCCACGTTTACGAAGTTGACCCGCTCGTCTATGATGGGCTCAAGCAACCCTGACAGATATGAAAGGGTGATTATCCTGGTCTCCTGCTTGGCTATATCCCCGCTGTATATGATTTCCACCTTTTGTACCGGGAGCTTCTCTGCCCGGTAGTACAGCCGCCCCATGATCTCAGCTAGCTTCAGGAAAGGCGACAGGGCATGGATATTGCGGACGTGGAGCCCATGCAGGTTTACGGCATTGACTATGTTCCCCTTTAGGGCTTGGGATACCTGCTTTGCGATCTCCAGTCCGACGTTTTCCTGAGCCTCCTCGGTAGAAGCTCCAAGATGGGGCGTATATATGACGTTTTCCAGTTCCAGCAGCTTATGGGAAAACTCGGCACCGCCGGGCATCTCCTTTGGCTCCTTTTGAAATACATCGACAGCAGCACCGGCGATCCTGCCGCTCTTCAACGCATTGTACAAAGCCTCTTCGTCCACCAGCCCGCCGCGGGCGCAGTTGACTATCCTCAAGTTGGGCTTTGCCATTGCAAGCTCCTTCTCGCCGATTATGCCCACCGTCTCATCTGTCTTGGGAAGGTGTATGGTTATAAAATCGGCTACCTTCATAACTTCTTCGATGGAATTTAGCCGCTTAACTCCCAGCTTTTCAAACCTCTCATCGGTTATATATGGGTCATACCCCATAACGTTCATGCCTAGGGCTTTTAGCCTGGTTGCCACGTTGGAACCTATCCTGCCAAGCCCCAGTATCACAACTGTCTTGTTATAAAGCTCCACTCCCTTGAACTTGCTGCGAATCCACTTGCCGCCCTTTAAAGTAGTATAAGCCTGCGGTATATTTCGCGCTAGGGCCAACATCAAAGCGATGGTGTGCTCAGCGGTGGATATGTTGTTGCTTTCGGGCGTGTTTACCACTATGATTCCCTTTCTAGTGGCCGTTTCAACATCGATGTTGTCCACACCCGTACCGGCCCGGCCAATCACCTTGAGGTTGACTCCTCTTTCTATGACCTCGGCATTTACCTTTGTGGCGCTCCTCACTATGAGGGCATCGTACTCCCCTATGCACTCTAGCAATGCCTGGGGCGTAAGGTCTGTGCGCTCATCGACTTCAAAATCCTTGCGCAAAAGCTCAATGCCGCATTTGGCTATCTTTTCGGTTACCAGTATCTTCATCAAAACCACCTCACATCTTTAGCGTCTTAAGAGCAGCCGTCACGCCGGCGCCAAGCTCCAGTTTGTACCCTGCCTTGATTAGGGATAATTCCAAAGCGGTGATGGTCTTCAAAAGGTCAAATCCATCCACATAGCCCATGTGGCCGATGCGCATGATCTTCCCTTTAAGATGTTGCTGCCCACCCGTCACCATTATATCGTACTGCAGGTTCATGGTCTTGCGCACCTGGTCTATGTCTATGCCTTCGGGCGCCTTAATGGATGTGATGAGGTCAGAAGCATACCTCTCATCTGCAAACAGCTCCAGCCCTAAAGCCTTAACCGCAGCCCTACATGCCTCTGCTAGGTTCTTATGCCGTGCGAAGATGTTCTCCAGGCCTTCCTCAAGAATCATGTCCAACGATTCGCTGGCCGCTATCACCAGGGTTACAGCAGTAGTATAAGGAGTGGTGTTGTCATTTAATGACTTCCTATATGCCAGAAAATCGAAATAGAATTTGGGCAGCTTAGACCTTTCAATGGCATTCCAGGCCTTCTCGCTTACGCTTACAAACGCCAACCCAGGAGGTAACATCAGGGCTTTTTGCGAACCGGCAATCACCATGTCAATTCCCCATTCGTCGGTCCTGATCTCCATCCCACCCATGGAGCTTATGGCATCCACGATATACAGGCAATCGCGACCTTTGAGCACCTCTCCAATGGCCTTTATATCATTGGCTACACCCGTGGACGTCTCGTTATGGGTCACGAAAACTCCCTTTACGCCATCGCCTTCGGGGCCGTCCAGGAACTTCTTAATCTCTTCTGGATCAGCGCCACGTCCCCACGGAACGCTTATCACTTTCACATCCAATCCAAACCGTGTGGCTATCTTGACAAACCGATCGCCAAACACCCCTGTGCTGACCACCAATACCTTATCACCGGGAGAAAAGGCATTAGCTACCGCAGCTTCCATACCGCCGGTCCCAGACGCTACCAGCGTAAGCACCTGATTTTGCGTCTGAAACACCTTCTTGAGGCTTTCGTTCATCTTGACGAAGTAGTGCTCAAATTCCTTGGTACGATGGTGGATGATCTGCCTTGCCATGGTCTCTCTAACCCTATGGGGAATCATGGTAGGCCCTGGAGTCATGAGCAACTTGTCTCTCTTCATTTACCTTACCTCCTCATTTCAAAATTTTATAAAAATTGAAAAACCCGCCCTTGTAAGCCAAGGACGGGAATACCTTCACGTGGTGCCACCTTATTTCGCCCGAAAATCTCGGGCCTCATTGGGGGATAACGGCCTTCGCCGGTATTGGTTATTTCCCAACCGACTTCGAGGTGGATTCAATAGGGCCGCCTTGGCAGCTCGCACCAACCGCTACCTCTCTGGACTGGCTTCCTCCCTATTTACTATTCCTCTTCATCGTCTTTACTATATTTTTATTTTATCGTTAATTTTACAACAAACTTCATGATAAGTCAATTGCTTTTTGCCGTGAACTGCCAATTACATGCTTTTTGATTAAATTTCATGGTCCTGGTACCAAGTTCAAAATATCATCCTCTTTCCCACCTTCCACGTTTATATAGTAATCGGGCACATCTCCCACGATTATGGTTTCTGTAATGGGAACCCTTGTCTTTACGCTAGCAGTATCGCTGCCCAGGGG
>JAMNZI010000215.1 GCA_023622385.1 Bacillota bacterium
CTTATTTACGCCATGATGAATATATATATTTTCCCAATGCTGGTCACTTATAAACTGAAAGTAAGGCAGATATTTAGAAATGCCCTGATCTTTACACTGGTAAAGCTTCCTCACACCTTTGTTATCTTTGTGCTGATGGTGGCTTTGTTCATAGCTAGTGCATGGTATGTGTTCCCTGTGTTTTTGGTGGGTTTAACCTTCCCCATGCTCATAGGGGTTTCATTGGCCAACTGGGTGTTTTACAAGTACATGGACGTTTCGGCCAATAACGCGGCCAAGAACGGCACCCATGAAGAGGAGCAATGAAGTATCGGTGGGAGGTAAAAAGCCTGCCTTTGTGATGAAACGGTGCGTAAATCGAATTGAAAAGGGGTAGATGGGTATTTATAACGGCTTTGCTTATATTTACGATGTATTGATGCAGGATGTAAATTACCCGGAATGGGTTGATTATATTGAGCTGCTATTCAAACATTACGGCGTAAAGCCACGGCAGATAGTGGATCTGGCGTGTGGCACGGGTAACGTTACCATACTTTTGAAGGAGAGGGGTTATGAGGTCATAGGTATTGACCAGTCGGAGGATATGCTGTTCGTGGCGCGGGAGAAGGCGCGCAATAGGGGGATGAATATCCCCTTTATATTTCAGGATATGCGCCATATCAGCCTTCATCATCCCGTGGATGCTATGACCTGCATTTGTGATGGCATCAATTATATTCCCTCCGAAGAGGAACTGGATTTGGTGTTTGAAGGCGTATACAGATATTTAAATCCCAAGGGGATTTTTGTATTCGATATCAGCTCTTACTATAAGCTCTCTTCAATAGTGGCGGATAATATTTTTGTAAGGACCGATGAGGATGTAAGCTATATATGGCAGAACTATTTTGATAAGCGCTCCCGAGTTTGCGAGATGGAGCTATCATTTTTTGTTAAAGAAGGGGAGTATTACAAGCGCTTTGATGAGATTCACTATCAGCGTGCCTATCGCGCGGAGGAGATTGTCGAGCACCTTGAGAAGAACGGCTTTGAAGAAATAGGGGTATATCAGCCTTTTACCTTAAAGCCACCCAATAAGAAAGCAGAGCGGATCTTTTTTGCGGCCAGGAAGTATTAGGGGCTGATGATATTCCAGTAAATGGAGAGTAAAAGGAGGACGCAAATGAAGGATTATGTAATAAGAGTTACGGCTGCCGATGGATTTATTCGCGGCTTTGCCGCCAGGACAACTGATCTGGTACAAGAGGTTCAAAGGCTTCATGGACTGCCGCCCGTAGCCAGCGCTGCCCTGGGACGCACCATGACGGCTGCCGTTATGCTGGGCGCCGATATGAAGGGTGCAAAGGATACCCTTTCAATCATCATAAAAGGCGACGGCCCCTTGGGCAGCATTGTAGTGGTGGCAACTTCGGATGGCAATGTAAAGGGCTACGTCGCAAATCCTAAGGTGGACTTACCGCTTAACGTTAACAATAAACTGGATGTGGCAGCTGCTGTAGGCAGAAACGGCAGGATAACGGTGATAAAGGATTTAGGGTTGAAAGAGCCATATATAGGCCAAGCCGATCTGATATCGGGAGAGATAGCCGAAGATGTTGCCTATTATCTCACGGTTTCGGAGCAGCAGCCTTCAGCGGTAGCGCTGGGGGTGCTTGTCAATCCGGATTGTACCATAAAAGCCGCCGGTGGCTTTATCATACAGGCATTACCGGGGGCACCGGAGGATGTCATTGCTGCCATTGAAAAAAAGGTTAGCATCACTTCCTCCATCTCCCGCCAATTCGATGAAGGCAAGACCCCCGAAGAGGTGCTGGAAGGTATTCTGGGCGAGTACGGGATGAAGGTAAATGCCGTGATGGATGTACAGTTCAAGTGCGATTGCAACAGGGAGCGCCTTAAACGCATATTGATGGGTATGGATGAAAAAGAGCTTATAGATATCATAGAAAATGACAAGCGGGCTGAAGTGATATGCCATTACTGCAATAATAAATACATATTCGAGCAAGAGGAGCTTAAAGAGCTGTTAGAGCAGAAAAGAAAAAGCGCGGAAAACCCTTATTGACCGGCGGTAACCGGATTTCTCGCTGTAAATAATCGGTTGATCGTATAGAGCTTTTGGGGATTGTATGCTATAATATTCCCAAGAAGTACGTTTAAGTAAGGAGTGGAATATGACGGGAGGATTGTCTGCAAGAACCAAAAGAAAGGTTATTCCATTTGAACAGAATGGACAGTTTTATTATAGGAAGGCCAGGAAATACGTTGAAAGCAACAACTATATAGATGCGCTTAGCTTTTACCGAAAAGCTGTTGAAAAAGACCCGGAAAATTTGGAATATAGGCTGGATCTAGCTCAGGTCTTTACCGAGATGGGGTATTATGAAGAGTCCAACCAGATATTGCTCTATATACTGCAAAAGGATGAGAACAATGCGGATTGCTATTTCTGCTTAGGATGTAATTTTTTGGGGTTACAGGAGTATGAAAGGGCAAAAGAGTGTTTCGAGAAATACCTTCAGCAGGATCCTGACGGGATCTATTCAGAAGATGCCCAGGATTTGCTGGATATACTTCAAAGCCATGAAATATATTTTGACAACGATTTAGAGGTAGTGTTAAGTTCCGGTAGAGAGCGGCTATACAAGCTTGCCAATAAGGGCAAGAATTTTCTGGATATGGGAGATTATAAGAGGGCTATCCGCTGTTTGGAAAGCGTGGTGAAAAAAGACCCTTCTTTGATATTTGCCAGAAACAACCTTGCTCTGGCCTATTTCTGCGTGGGGCGGCTTGACGATGCTATCGCTGTATGTGAGGGCGTGCTTAAAGAGCAGCCGCAAAACGTTCACGCCAATTGCAACATAGCTATCTTTTATCATGAGAAGGGGTTGGAAGAGGAAAGCGAAAAACACCTGCAGGCCGTAATGGGCATAGAGCCCAACGATGTCGAGGAGCTTCATAAGCTTGCTGTGACGCTGTGTGAGCTCAAAAAGCATAAAGAGGCCAATAGGCTGCTTAAGCGGTTGCTCCAATACAAGCCATACGATATAAAGATACTCCACTATATCGCCGTTTCTTATTTCAACCTCCAAAAGTACAAGGAAGCGCTCGAATACTGGAGTAAGATCGACAAGATAGCGCCCAACAACACCATAAGCAGCTTTTATAAGAGGCTGACGCATGCCGTAATGACCAACGAGAGGGAATTCAATGAGATATCCTACCATTTTCAGGTTCCCTACGAAGAGGTCATATGCCGCATAAAAAAGATCAATGACCTCTTACGGCTTCCGCACAAGGATTTGAAGAAGCGATGGAGCAGCGGCGATGAGTTGTTGGCTTTGCTGAAATGGGGTCTTGAGCTAAATGACCCCTCAATAAAGAGGGCTATTTTGGGCGTCATTGCCTCTTTTAAGGATGAAAAGGCCGAAGGCTTCTTGAGAGCGTTTATACTGAAGAAAAGCGTGGATGATGAGCTGAAGAGAGAAGCGGTTATGCTGCTTAAGCAGATGGGCGCTGCCGAACCATATATAGCCTATCTGGACGATAATATAGTGCAGATCAAAATAGACGTCGTGACAAAAAATCATCCCGGTGACCTCCCTCAGGTCTTTCATGATGTGGTAAACATAGCGGTTGAGAGGATGAAGGGACATTATAAGGAAGGCTTTGAAGCCCAGGTCCGTGAAATATGGAATAATTTTATTTCGGCCATGTTGCCCTATGGGTTGCCCAGGATAAGGAAGCCGGAAGCGTGGGCTGCGGCGTTGGAACTGTATTACTGCCTAACTTCTGGTTTTGCCGTGGATAAGACGGAACTGACTCATCGGTATGGGGCTTCATATTCTACCGTATCCAATGCCTGCAAGCGTATCAGCTTTGCATTGCTGGACCATGAGTACAACAAGGTAACGCCTTATCTGCAATAAAAAAGGCTGCTGAACATCATTTCAGCAGCCTTTATATATATATAAACACTATGAAGGGGTACGTCAGTTGCTTTAGCTATTATGCTGTTAATTTTATTCGTTCGCATCAGTGGTTTCGGTTGCCTCGCTGTCGCTGGAGGATTCAGTATCGGTTTCCTGTGTCTCTTCAGTGGTCTCTTCGCTATCGGAAGCTTCTTCGTTTTCAGTGCTTTCTTCAGTTGATGTTTCTTCAGTTGTTTCTTCAGTGTTTTCTTCAGTTGTCTCTTCAGTGGTTGTCTCTTCGGTGGTTGTAGTTTCTTCGCCGGTACCCTCCTGCGAACCTGTGGACGTGCTCTGGCAGCCTGTAAATACCACTGCTGTGACTAAGAACAAGGCTGTTAGCAAGACCGCTGCCCACCTTTTCAACACGTGTCCCTCCCTTCGTATTTATGTAACGTTGGCCAACGCATGGCATATTATAGTAAGAAAGTGTGAACAAAGTATGAACAAATTGTAAATACCCTATGAATTTTTCGGAAGATTTTACCCTTTTAAAATGGAAAATAAAATGGTATCATGAATTGGTGGGGAGGAATTGGAGTGCAGTGGGATGTAGTGGTAAAACGCATTGAAGGCCATCAAGCGGTGATATCATTTCAAGACGGAGAAGAGGTTATCATACCTCTCAAATACTTGCCGTCTCAGTGTCGCGTTGGCGATGTGCTCAGAGTGGAGGTGTATTTTAACCCCTTTGAGACATTGGAGCGTTTGCTCAAAGGGTCCAAAACCGTATAAATTCAAAACAAGGCATGACAGCTCTGCCTTGCGAATATTCATATTTATAGAGAGTTTCATTGGGTGAAAGTTTGGAAGGTGGAGCTGGGCATTGAGCAGATATAGCCGTGTCATGTTGGGCGTAAAGATTGCTTTTACATACGTGGGCACCGTGATAGGCGCCGGTTTTGCATCGGGCCAGGAAATATTGCAGTTTTTTACCATGTATGGGAAGTATTCCGTGTTTTCCATACTGTTGGCTGCTTTTTTGTTTATATGGGTGGGGATAAGCGTTTTAAAGATGGGCTTCGAGTCAAGGTCCAAATCCTTTCGGGGTACCATGAAACTGGTTTTCGGCAGATTGTCCCCTGTAGTCAACGCTTATATGTTATTGGCCATAACGATGGTGGCTGCTGCCATGCTGGCCGGAGCAGGCGCGTTGTTTGAAGAATATATAAGCCTTCCCTTTTATATAGGGGTAATTATAACGGCCTTTGTGGTGTGGGCTTTCGTGGCATTTGGGTTAAAAGGCATCTTTGCGATAAACGCCTGGATTATTCCCGTTATACTGCTCTTTAACCTTTTTGTGTTCGTATACAGCCTATGGATGGATGACCATGCATATGAGTTCATGCCTATATTTGATGTGACGGCTTTTGATGTGGTCAAAGCTGCCGTATCGTATGTTTCTTTCAATATTGTGCTGGCGTTGGGAGTTCTGATATCCTCAGGCTCTGAAGTCGATGATCCAAGGGCTTTTAAAATTGGAGGGGCTTTAGGAGGCTTCACATTGGGAGCAATGCTCCTTATGAGCAACTGTTCCTTGATGCGGTATGTGCCTCAGGTTTACGAGTTCGAAGTTCCCATGCTGTACCTAGTATATCGGATGGGACCTTCTTTTTCTGTGGCCTTTGTGGCGGTGATGTGGGGAGCCATACTTACCACCCTTGTGGCTAACGTGTTTTCGGTGGTATGCGCCGTCAATGACATTTTTAAATTGCCTATGCCCGCAGCGCTGTTGATGACGATTGTAGCCTGCGTTGCGTTGTCCTTTGTGGGTTTTTCGCGCATCGTAGCTTTTGTATATCCATTATTGGGGATAATAGGAGTTATCGTGATCTCCGTGATGTTCTTTTTGGCCGGAAAGAGATGAGCGGCCCGAAAAGCTGCTCATCTCTTTTCTACCTCGTCATCCCGTTTGAACAATTCCTTGAGCTTGTATAAGAGGAGCTCTTTATCATTCCAGTTGGGGTGTAAAAGCACCCATTCATAGGCCTGGCGCAAGGCCTTGCCGATTTCCCGGGGATTATCGACGCCGATACCTGCTGCCATTACGTCGTGGCCGTTGATGGCCAACTGCGAAAGGGTTAAAGCATCCCCCTTTGCTACAATCTCATGGGCCATTGACGTAAGCGCTGCTATCCTTTCCGATGGCCCTTTTTGTCCTGCAGCCAAAAGGTATGCACGCTTGAGCTCCAGAAGGCGGAAGGCGTCTTCTATACCCAGGTTGCCCATGAGCTTTCTTATCTGATAGGCCACTTCAGCTTTGTCACTGCTGAATTGCAGCGGAAAATGGGACACCAGCTGCGCCACCCTGCGTATGGTCTTGTTGTCGTAGCGCAGTCGCCTGAGGGAGCGCTCCACCAATTTGAGTTTGTCTGACAGCTCGGGAACACGGTTGTTTGCCGTCCAGTCCCATATCCCATCCTCATGGGCGACAACGCAGCAGTACAGCGCTGCAAGGCGCAGCATGCTATCGGCCGTGCACAGCTTTACCGCTTTAAATGCCAGCTGTCCTGCGTGGGATAAGTATTGATTGAGTTCCTG
>JAMNZI010000180.1 GCA_023622385.1 Bacillota bacterium
GGCGCAGCCCTTGGCATTTATAGCCCTTACGCTACCGCCGGAGGCCACAGCGCTTGAAAACACCTTGAATTCGCAGTCCTTCACCAGGTCGGTTAAGTCTTTAAGCTCTAGGCCAAATCTGGTATCGGGCTTATCTGTGCCGTATCTCTCCATGGCCTCCTTGTAAGTCAGGCGCGGCAGCGGCAATGAAAGCTCAATCCCCAAAGCTTTTTTGAATATATCGGCCAGCATCTCCTCGTTTAAAGCTATGACGTCATCCACATCTACAAACGACATCTCGATATCTATCTGGGTAAACTCCGGCTGCCTGTCGGCCCTTAAGTCCTCATCCCTGAAACACCTGGCGATCTGGAAATACCTATCAAAGCCCGACAACATTAGCAGCTGTTTGAAAAGCTGGGGCGATTGTGGCAGAGCATAGAATTTGCCGGGATGCAGCCTGCTGGGCACCAAATAGTCCCTGGCACCCTCGGGCGTACTCCGTGTAAGCATCGGGGTCTCTATCTCGTAGAAACCTTTTGAATCCAGAAAATCCCGGACCCACTTGGTTATTCTGTGGCGCAGCACTATGTTCCTCTGCATCTCGGCCCGCCTTAAATCCAGGTACCGGTATTTCAGCCTCACCATCTCGGAGACGTTTATGTTATCCTCCAGGCTAAAGGGCGGGGTATTTGAAGCCGATAAAATCTTGAGCTGGCTTGCCACCACCTCAATCTCGCCGGTAGGGATTTTAGGGTTGACGGTATCGGGGTCCCGCTTTACCACCATACCCTTCACGGCCAGGACGTACTCCGAGCGCACCATCTCGGCTTTTTTGAATACATCGCCGCCGCATTTTTCCTCGTTAAACACCACCTGTACTATACCGGTACGGTCCCTCAGATCGATAAATATTAATCCTCCCAAGTCACGGCGCCTATGGGCCCACCCCATAATGGTTACCTCCTGCCCTACGTGTTCAAGGTTCAAGGCGCCGCACATATGGGTTCTCTTCCAATCTCCCATTAGCTCGCCCATATCGTATACCTCCTTTTATTTATGTCTTGTGAGTTACTTTTCTAAAATCCTGAAATCTATACACCTTCATCTATCAACAATGTGACTTATGGCGTTGCCACAGACCAACATCATATTACAATAGGTCAGGGGACATATATCGGATATATACTCCATCTAACCACACCACCGATGTATGCCCAGTACATTTACAGACATCGGCTATTAACCGTCAAAACTAATGGCCTGTATTGACACACCATAGCTGCCCTTATACTCTACTCCATGTTAAAACTATTGCAAATGCTTACGATGACCACTGCCATGCAGTCTCGCTATAACGCGCCAGTAAAAAGTCCGTTAATACCAGGCATTGCGGTTCAATCAAGCCTTTTCAAACCTTCAAAGTAAGCTACAATTTCATTGATGGGCACTGCCTCTTCCTGGCCCGATGCCATCTCCCTTACTTTAACGTATCCATTCTTAAGCTCATCCTCGCCCAGTATACATACCCTGGGCATATTCAGCTTATCCGCATATTTGAACTGGGCCTTTATGCTCCTGCCCACGTGGTCCATATCGGCCGAAATTCCCCTCGAGCGCAAGTCCTTAATCAGCCTAAAGGCTTGAAAACGCGCCTCATTCCCAACCGTTACGAACATGACGTCCAAGGTTGGTGGCTGCGGTATCTCCACTCCCTGATTTTCCATGACCAGGAGCAACCTCTCAATGCCCATACCAAAGCCGGCACCGGGCGTTTCGGGACCGCCACAAAGGCCCACCAATCCGTCATAACGGCCTCCACCGCATACCGTCCCCTGTGCCCCTATGTCCCGGGAAATAAACTCAAACACCGTTTTTGTGTAATAATCCAGCCCTCGCACGATCATGGGATTGACCTTATAGGATATGCCTGCAGCATCAAGATAGCGTTTGAGGCTATCAAAATGCGTCCTGCATTCATCGCACAGAAAATCCAGTATCACCGGAACGGAGGCCACCACCTGCCTGCACCGTTCTTCCTTGCAGTCAAGTATTCTCAAAGGATTTCGGTCAAAGCGCTGCCTGCAGTTAGGGCACAGCTGGTTCAACTGGTCCGAGAGGTATTCCTTGAGGGCTTGGTGATATCCGGGACGGCAGTTGGGACATCCAATGCTGTTTATATTGAGCTCCAAATTTTTTATGCTGAGCCTCTCAAACAAAGTTGCCGCCAAGCTTATGACCTCGGCATCCACCGAGGCATCCGGAGCACCAAATACCTCCACGCCAAACTGGTGGTGCTCCCTTAGCCTCCCTGCTTGAGGCCTCTCGTAGCGAAATACCGGGGTTATATAATACATCTTGATGGGCTGGGGTTGGGCATAAAGCCTGCCTTCTATGTAGGCGCGTACCGCCCCTGCAGTACCCTCCGGCTTTAGGGTAATGCTCCTTCCCCCTTTATCGATAAAGGTATACATCTCCTTCTGGACTACATCGGTGGTATCGCCCACCCCGCGTTCAAACAGCTCGGTGTGCTCAAAAGTGGGGGTGCGCACTTCCTTATAGCCAAACAGACGGGTAACCTCCCGTATCACTCCCTCGACATAGTGCCATTTATATGACTCATCTGGCAAGACATCCTTCGTACCTTTAGGGGCCTGGGTCAGCATCTTCGTATCCCTCCTCTGCACTAACTTAAAAAACCTCTCATCCCTTTGGTTCAAATAAGGGACGAGAGGTTTAACTGCCCGCGGTACCACCCTTGTTGGAGAAATAAGCTTCTCCCACTTTTTCCTATAACGCCGGATTGGGCGGATCTGCCTACTTCCCTTCAGCAGACCGGCTCCGGGGTGTCCTTCCCAGAACTTCCGCAAGGGATGCTCCCACCCACGGCCAACATTTAAGCCGCGGCATCCCCTCTCTGATGCATCCGTCCAGGTACTCTCCCCTTCACAGCCGTTGGGGTATAATGTTATAAGTATTATAAAGCCAAGGACAAGGTGCTGTCAACTATGGCTTTTTACAGTTTCAAAACGTTGAGCCCCACATTCTGGTCAAACTCCCTATCCACTTCCCCTTCCACCTTGTGAACGAAAACCTCGCACACGCCGCTTACCACGGCCGAATTCAAATGCCCCCCTATAGCTTCAAATTTGGAATTGGCAAGAGTGACGTGTATGTGAAGATATATCTCGCCCTTCATGGTAGTTATGTTACCAGCAAGTGCAGTTATTTCGTGTTCGCCGGTTATCTCTGTTGAACGATACACCTTCTCCCTGGTATCAAAAATTCCTATGACCAGCTTGTTTGAAGCCCCTATGCCGGTAATATAGCCCAGCTTAACATTCTCGGCCTCACAAAAGCGCTTGAGCGACTCTACGACTTCCTCCCCTTTTTCAATGCTTACAACATAAGTATTCCCAAACCTTCTATAGGTCATCCTCAATGCCTCCTTTACTATGGCCTATAAACCTCATCTTTCGCTCTATCATCTCGTCAAGCCTATCCATATACTCCTTTACGTCCTTTACGTTGGGGACGCGCTGTATGCAATCCCTTTCGGCAAAATACACCTTGCTCACCGCACCCGCCCCGAAAGCCCATATGGTCTGATTTTCACCCATCATCTGGATGTTGTATATACACGCCTTGCCGGGCTTAGTATATCCTACGTTCTCAAGGTTTCCCACCATGTATTTCTGGCGATAAAGGTAATACGGAATTAGCCCCATCTTCTTGACCCATCTTTGGCATACGTCAAGCATCTTTTCAGCCGCATCATCTGAAGTTAAAGGGTACTTATCCAGCGAGCCTTTAAGCCTGGATGCCCTCTTAACAGCAAGGGTATGTACGGTGAGATTATCCGGCTGCAAAGCCGCAATGGCTTCCATGGTCTTTTCCATGTGCATCACGCCTTCACCGGGTAGCCCCACTATGATGTCCATGTTTATGCAGTCAAATCCTACATACCTGGCCATGTAAAATCTAGATGTGACCTGCTCCACCGTATGCCTCCGGCCAATCTCATTAAGGGTTTCCTGGTTCATGGTCTGGGGGTTGATGCTTATGCGGTTTACCCCAAAAGCCTTGAGCAGCGAAAGTTTGTCGATATCCAGCGTATCAGGCCTGCCGCACTCCACCGTATACTCGCTTATAGGTCGACCATCCAGCAGCAGATCCACGGCGCTCAGCAACCGCTCCAGCTGGGGATAGGCAAGGGCAGTAGGAGTCCCACCGCCTATATAAAGGCTTTGAATGGTAACTCCCTTCCGGAGCAAAGCCGAGACCACCCTCTTAAGCTCTGTGACCAGGGAGTCTATATAGGCATCTACCATCTCCCTGCATCCGTCCATCACAACCGAGGGAAAAGAACAATAAAGACACCTGGTGGTGCAGAATGGAATGTGTATATACAGCGATACCGTATCGGCGGATGCTGATTTCACAATATCCCGCTGATTTCTGGCCGTCTCAATAAGCAGGGAGGCCTTATCATCTCTTACGTAATACTCAGACTTCAAAGCGCCCAAAACCTCTTCATCGCTCAATCCTTCATCCATCAGGTGGTGCACCACCTTAAGCGGGCGTACGCCGGTGAGTATTCCCCAGTGCGGATGCTTGCCGGTAAATGCCGACAGCACGTCATACACGCATTGGCATAAAACCTTTTTTATCTCCCTTTTTTGTTTGAGATAAGACCTTCTAGTACTCTCATCCAATTTTTGGCTCCGCTGGCTTTTAAACAGCACTTTCCCGCTGCCATCCTTCAGGCAGCTTTTAGCTACAATTTCAAAGTCCGAGCACGTATATTCGCTGACGACGAGTAAATCCCCATACCCCTCGCCTTTTTCTCCCGGGTTATCGCTTTGTGCCGCCGCATGGTCCAACACCTTGACTGGCCAGCCGGGGAAAAACACGCGAGTCAGTTCCCATATCTCGTGTTCAAAACCACCACTTGCAACACGAATATATACATTCAAATGACAGCAACCCTCCACCCATTTGTCTGACTTATATCACGTCCCTTTAACCATAGATAGGACATGCTAAGCCCTCCAAAGCAAGTCTTACCATGGTTTTTAAGTCAAGCCATTAAAGGGCCTCCCGTGTCCTCAAAAGAAACAAGATTTCCCGACGAAATTTCACAATACACCCATCATCCCATAGCCAACAATCCCTAACAATATTTTATCAGATTCTTAAACAATACTTTCATCAACCATCATTTTACATAATACCTTATAAACGGATTGGCAGCCCTTTCAGCGCCAATTGTGCTCCTGGGGCCATGGCCCGGATAGATGGTGTAATCATCATCAAACACCAGCAGCTTATCCCTTATGGAGCTCATCAGCTTCTCATAGCTGCCTCCGGGGAAATCGCTCCTGCCTATCGACCCCTGAAACAGCGTATCACCTGTAAATACTGCTTTTACCGGGCTGTCCACCACGAAACATACGCTGCCCTCTGAATGCCCAGGCGTATGAAGCACCTTCATGGTTATGTCTCCAACGGCAATGATATCTCCCTCTTGCAGCAATACATCCGGCGGTACCTGCACCATATACCCTCCCATGAGGAATGAAAGGTTTCGGCTGGCATCGGTAAGGGCCTGAGCGTCATCCGAATGGATGGCCACCCGAGCTCCCAATTGCTCCTTGAGGAACTTTACGGCCCCTATGTGATCAAAATGGCCATGGGTAAGCAGTATGTGCTCCACATTAAGGCCTTCATACTGTATACTGTTTAAAATGCTCTGACCATCTGCACCGGGATCAATGATGGCTGCCTTTCTGGTATTCTCACAATACACTATATAACAGTTGGCGGCCAGCTCTCCCACGGGCATGGCTATAACTTTCATGTTTGCTTCTCCTTTCCACATCAAAAAGTCCTCTTACTGTCCAGCAGTATGGTCACAGGGCCGTCGTTGAGCAGCGACACCTCCATCTTTGCCTGAAATATGCCGGTGGCTACAGGGATGCCCAGCTGACCTATTCTTTCTACAAATAAGTCATAATATCTCTTGGCCATATCGGGAGGTGCCGCCTGCGTAAAACTGGGCCTGCGCCCTTTTCTGCAGTCGCCGTACAGGGTAAATTGCGACACCGCCAGTACGGCTCCACCCACATCCTGCACCGACAGGTTCATCTTACCATTTTCGTCCTCAAATACCCTCAAGCCTGCCACCTTGTCCACTATATATTCAAGGTCTTCTTGGCCATCGTCCCTTTCTACACCCAAAAAGACCAGCAGCCCATTCCCAATGGAACCAACTAGCTTTCCATCCACCTTGACGCTGGCATGTTTTACCCGTTGAACAACAGCTCTCATCCAAACCATCACTCCACTTTGCCTCAAATTTCAATTAGGAATTCAAGCTCTCAAAGTTGCGATATCAATCCTTCCCTCAAGCGTTCACCCTGTGCACATCCAGTATATCGGGCACCTTTTTAAGCTGCCTCAT
>JAMNZI010000205.1 GCA_023622385.1 Bacillota bacterium
AAGGACGATATTGTGATCCTTGTGGCCACGTCGGGGGATACCGGCAAAGCGGCGCTAGAGGGGTTTAAAGACGTCTCTGGAACCCATGTTGTGGTGTTTTACCCCAGGGAGGGGGTAAGCTCCATGCAGCAGCTCCAGATGGTAACCCAGGAAGGCACCAACGTCCATGTGGTGGCTGTAGAGGGGAATTTTGATAGCGCACAGTCGGGTGTAAAGGCCATATTTGCCGATAAACAGCTGGAACAGAAGATGCAGCAAAATGGGTATCGTTTCTCGTCTGCCAACTCCATAAACTGGGGAAGGCTGGTGCCCCAGATAGTTTATTATATATCCGCATGGCTTGACATGCTTAAAGCGGGCGAGGTTTCAGAGAGTGAATCCATTGATGTGGTTGTGCCTACTGGCAACTTTGGCAATATTCTGGCAGCTTATTACGCTAAGAAGATGGGGGTGCCCATACATCGCCTGATATGCGCTTCCAACAGAAACAGGGTTCTTGCTGACTTTATCAATACGGGCATATATGACCGAAGAAGGGAATTTTATAAAACCATATCGCCTTCTATGGATATTTTGATATCCAGCAACCTAGAAAGGCTGCTATTCGAGCTTTCGGGTGGTGACCATGAAAGAGTAAAAGCGTGGATGGCCAGCCTGCAAGGCGAAGGCAAATACAGCATAGACGGCCAAGGCTTGCATAGGCTTCAGGAGGTCTTTTGGGGAGGATATGCCGATGATGCCCAGACCCTTCAGGCCATACGCAGCACGTATCAGGAATATGGATATGTTTTGGATCCTCATACGGCGGTAGGGAAATGGGTTTATGACGAGTACAGGAAGAAGACCGGCGATGACCATAAGGCAATACTTGCCTCCACTGCCAGCCCGTTTAAGTTTGCAGGCGATGTCTTAAAGGCCATACTGGGGCAGGATGCAGTAGAGGGCCAGGACGAATTTGACTTGCTGGACGTTTTGAGCCGTGTGTCGGGCTTAAAGCCCCCTTCAGCCTTAGCGGGCTTGAGAGAGAAGGATATCAGGCATACCATTTCATGCAGACAGGATCACATGAAACATGTGGTAATTCAATTGTTTAAAATCAACGAGGTGTAGATCATGAAGATAGCTTTGGTTCAGTTAAATCCCATTGTAGGAGACTTGAAAGGGAATGCTTCGAAGATCATAGAGTTCATAGAAAAGGCCAAGGCTTTGAGCTGCGATTTGGTGGTATTCCCTGAGCTCAGCCTGATGGGCTATCCGCCTCAGGGGCTCCTTAAGCTGAAGGATTTCGTGCGAGATAGCCAGGCAGCGTTGCAGCAAATCACCGGCCATACCGATGGGATAGGCGTGTTGCTGGGCACGGCTTTACGGGATGATGAGAATGGGCTGTATAACGCCGCATTGCTGATAGAAAACAGAAGAGTAATAGGGTATACTGCCAAGCGCAAGTTGAGGGTTTTGGGCTCCTTTGATGAGGCCTGCTGTTTCGAGCCATTTTGTGGGACAAACAGCTTGGTGTTTAGAGGGCATAGGCTGGCTGTGGCTGTGGGAGATGATGTATGTAGCGATGTGCAATGCGGAGACGTTGATTTTATCATCAACATTTCGGCTGCTCCCTATCGTTACGGACAGTTTAAGCGGCACAATGACATTTTGGCGCGCACCGCGAAAAAGATTGGAGTCCCCTTGGTATATGTAAATCAGGTGGGGGGCAACGATGACCTGGTGTTTGCAGGTACAAGCAGGGTGTTTAACGAACAAGGGCAATGTGTAGTACAGGCGCAGCCCTTTGTTGAGGAATTGGCGGTTTTCGATTCAAATGACGTCGGTTGTTCGTTACCCTGCCCGGATGAGGATATCTCATGGATGTATAAAGCCTTGGTGTTGGGAGTGCGCGATTATTTTTCAAAGAACGGCTTTAAGAAAGCCGTATTGGGTTTAAGCGGCGGCGTCGATTCGGCTCTGGTGGCGTGTATAATGGCTGATGCTCTGGGGGAGGAAAACGTGCTGGGGGTGTATATGCCTTCCAGGTATTCTTCCGACCACAGCAAACAGGATGCCCAAGCCCTGGCGGAAAACCTGGGGATAAAGTACAGGGTAATCCCCATTGAAGATATCTTTAAAGAGTATTTGAAGGTGTTTAACGGTTTACCGTCGCCTGTAGGCGATGTGGCTGAAGAGAACGTTCAGGCGAGGATCCGCGGCAACCTGCTTATGTTTATATCCAATCGAGAAGGAAGGGTATTGGTGTCTACCAGCAATAGGTCTGAGGCATCGGTGGGCTATACTACAATATACGGCGATATGTGCGGCGGCCTTGCGCCCATTGCCGATATACCTAAAACGGTTGTCTATGATATCTGTGGCTATATAAATCGTGATGGAGAGGTCATTCCGCACAATACTTTGATTAAGCCGCCATCGGCCGAATTGCGTCCCGATCAAAAGGACGAGGATTCTCTGCCGCCTTATGACGTCCTGGATGCAGTGCTCAGCATGTATATAGATGATGGGCTGTCTGTCGACGAAATTGTGGATAGGGGTTACGACCGTTCCTTGGTATGCAAAATTTTAAATATGGTACAGCGCAGTGAATACAAGCGCAGGCAGGCTCCTTTGGCTATCCGCGTTTTCAGCCCTATGGAGAAGATCGTTAGAAATCCGGTGGTTCATGGATATCGCTGGGAATGATGTGGTGAGCGTTTTATGGAAGTATATGATATGCGTTGCCCCGAGCTGTTTGTGGAGGACCTGGTGCCGTGCATTATGGGGTATTATTACCGCAGTTTTAATAATCAATATATCATGACTCCCCACAGGCATAAACAGGTGGAAATCATGTATGTCGAGCAGGGCGAATGCAGCGTTGAGGTGGAAGAACAACGGCTGTTTATGCGTAAGGGGGAATTCGTCTTTATAAACGGCAACGTTTCTCACTGCCTTTTAGTCGAGGCTGGGCATCCCTGTAAAATCCTGAACATCGAGTTTGTATTTGTGCCCAATAAAGGGGAATTTTTCTCATTTGGTGCCTTTTGTCGCAAAATATCCGATCCACCCATACGCTTTTTTGAGGATGCACCTTATTATATCTTAAAGGATACTGAAGAGATTTACTGGCTGCTCAAAAGGATAATCGCTGAACTGGACGGGAATCGCGGTACAGCGCAGATTTCAACCAATCTGTTGTTTTGGCAGCTCATGCTGCAGATCATAAGGATAATAGAAGAACAGCGCCTAGGGAATTCGGATCCACAGATGGCCTATGTGCGAAGTGCTATTCACTTTATCCATAAATGGTATCACAGGGATATAAAAGTAGAGGATATTGCGAAGCGCGTCGGGCTCAACAGGAGTTATTTCCACAGGATATTTAAAGAATACGTAGGAGTTACGCCAGTTGAATACCTTACGCGCGTAAGGATCAACCGTGCAAAGGATTTGCTCATCAAGACCAACCTCTCCATGAACGAGGTAGCGCAAAACATAGGGATAAGCAGCCAGCAATACTTTACCTATCTTTTTAAAAAAGAGACCGGTATGTCCCCGGCAAGGTTCAGAAAGCTTTTTGAGGTGGATTATTTTCAGCGCAAGAGGGTTAAAGTGGATGAATCTAGGCATGGATGAGGAGTAGAATTTTTCCTAAGGGTGATAGGTGAAATACGATCAAACAACAGCTGCTTGCTGAAATCTGAGGGAATCCAAAGGGGAGGTAACAATAAGTTGAACCATAATCAGATTATGGTCATATACGGCAGTCAGCCACAAAAGATGATCCCAACATTGCTGGATGCGGTGGGATTAACCGATGAGCTTAAAAAGGATTTTGTAATAGGGATTAAACCCAATCTTGTAGTGGCCAAGCAATCCTCTTCCGGAGCCACCACCGATCCTGAACTGGTTGGGGCAGTGGTGAAATATTTAAAGGACCATGGATTTAACAATCTGCTGATAATGGAAAGCTCCTGGGTGGGAGAGAATACTAGGCGGGCTTTTAAGATATGTGGCTATGAGGAACTTTCCCGCAAGTATAATGTCCCGCTTATAGATCTTAAGGGAGATGTTTGCAGGGAAGTCAGGGTGGACGATTTAACCTTGAAGGTGTGCAGCAAGCCCCTTGAAGTGGACTATCTAATAAATATGCCAGTGCTCAAGGCTCACTGCCAGACTAAACTGACATGCGCTCTCAAAAACCTGAAGGGATGCATACCCGATAGCGAGAAGAGGCGTTTTCATTCTCTCGGGCTGCACAAACCCATTGCCTGCCTTAGCTCGGCTATAAAGGCGCATTTGACTATTGTAGATGCCATAGTGGGAGATTTGACCTTTGAAGAGGGAGGTACGCCGGTTCAAATGAACCGGATTATTGCGGGTAAGGACCCTGTACTGGTAGATTCATACGCTGCCCAGCTTATAGGGTACGAAAAAGACGATATAGCTTATATTTCAATGGCCGAGAAGCTGGGAGTGGGCTCTGCCGATGTGGCAAAGGCGGATATAGTAGAACTCAATCAGGATACCAGCGGTGGAGAGAAATTTGAGGCCTCAAGGCGGGTGGCCAGCCTGGCGAAATATGTAATGGAGAAGGATGCCTGTTCGGCTTGCTATGGAAGCCTCATTTACGCTCTGGAGAGGTTAAGGGAAAGAGGGCGGCTCAATGGGTTGAAATCCAAGTTGCACATCGGTCAGGGGTTTAGAGGACAAAAGCTTGAAGGGATAGGCATTGGTTCATGCGCCCGTGGGTGCAGCGCTTATCTGCCTGGGTGTCCACCAAAGGCCAGGGATATTGTGGAGTTTCTTGAAAGCCTGCTCGAGTGAAGTCTGCTGACAGATGATATAAATATACGCATAAGCTCTAATGGATTGACAAAAATTTTACGTATTGCTAAAATGATATTGTATTAAAAGATAATATTGTTAAAAGATAATATTGTATCTAAAAGGGAGTAGCTTTAAAGATAAGATCAACATGCTGGAGAGATCCTCCTGGTCTTATCTGCTTTAACACTTGTTAAAGCGAGCGAGACTTTTAGATTAACGGAAGAGAAAGTTTTAGATTGTCTGGTGGACACCCTTTGGTTGATCAGCACCATTCGAGATGAAAGGAGCTTAACCAAGGCACACTTCATCAGAAACCAGATGGAAATAATTCTCCTGGGTCAACCGATAAAAAGATTTGAAAACATTAACTCGTACATCGAAGAAGTGAGAAAGATGGATGCCGTGTTATCCGATAAAATTAGCAGTATGTTTCGAATGAGGAAGTCTATAGGGATCAGCAAGATATCTGCTTGAGATGTAGAAAGAAAATTCTATTGATTAATACGGGATACCGGGAACAACTTGAGTAATTCGAGGGAAATAATTAAGATTATACAGTGGAAACTTAAAGCCTTACAGGGATGGAAACGTTCTTAAACAATGGGGTATCGTATACATATGAAGAGGCTGTGCTACTAAAACGCTTATGATGATAATATTTGCCAATAGTTTGGCAAGCCACTATAATCGGTGGTTTACTACCTATAGGGAGGTAGTAACTTGAAAAAGAGTACGTTAATTTTAGTCATCACCATTGTATGTATTTTTACTGCTGGCATTTTTTCTGTAGTCGGGAAAGAAAATCTTTCACCATATGATTTTTTGGTGAAAGAAATGAAGAATGACAATGTACATATACCGGCTGAAATGCTTTATCAAGTAAATATGGATGAAGGGGAGTATCTCATTTTTTATAAATATCAAAGAGGAATTGTTGCCTGTGCCATCATTAAAAAGAAACCTTTATCGTATGGTTTATTGAGAATAAGTAGCGGAATATGGCCAACTAATAATAGTGAAGTTCCTGCCGATCTTAGATTCAGCTCATATAATAAGGGTAGGGCATGGATATTTTGGGGTATTATCAAGGATAGCTCTGTCGCCAAGGTACTATTAAATGGTAAGGAGGCAACAATTATAGAAGCTAAAGGATTGCGAATTTGTTATGCTACGGGTAAAGCAAACACTCCTATTACTGAGTTGGATTACAAATTTTTTGATGAGCAAGGTCAACCCATAATGTAGAGCAGTGGGCAAAAATTGCGTAAATACCTATACATATTATTCTTTTCCTTCACATAAAAAACTCCTCCTATGCCTTTTATATTCTAACATAGAAGGGGTTCATAATAAGGGTTAAAGTCACCGAAAAATGAATTGGGCAGCACACACTTCCATACATTCCCTTCTACATGTAACCAGCTTTGAATCCGCTCAGAGCCCTTGATAACTACTCTTTCACCTTCTGCTGCTTTGCAGGGATTCTCCTTTTATCGCTCAACCCCCTTATACTCAGGCTTGACCCATTTTCGATATACTCCTTCATGGACTATAACCGTGCCACCAGGCATGGCAGCAGAAGCAGCTTTATAAATATTTAAACTTTTTCAATGCCATCAAAAGACAT
>JAMNZI010000134.1 GCA_023622385.1 Bacillota bacterium
GCCTGTCACGCTAGAGGTCGAGGGTTCAAGTCCCTTCCGGGTCGCCATAGATGCTGGCGTAGCTCAATTGGTAGAGCAGCTGACTTGTAATCAGCAGGTTGCGGGTTCGAGTCCCATCGCCAGCTCCAGTAATCCCAAGGGTTGTAGGCCCTTGGGATTTTGCATTTTTGGTTGCTTGCTGATGCTGGTCAGTAAAGCAGGTTTTGGTTATCACAATAGCATTATATATGAACCGGTTTCAAAATTGCTGGAGGAAATAGTTTCCCGTTGTTTTAAAGTTAAAATTTGTTATCCACCTTGAGGTATCAATGGTTGTCCAATTCTTATGCTTTTGTCTTATAAATTTTGGTTGCAATATTTGTCTGCTATAAGCAATATTATCTTGACAAGAGAAGATTACTATTGTAATCTAATTATGAAGATTACAATTGTAAGCATTGGGAGGTAAGAAGATGAAAGGTATACCGCAAATATCTGATGCCGAGTGGAAAGTGATGAAAGTTATCTGGACAAAATCTCGCTGTACTGCCAATGAGGTAATTCAAGAATTGTCTTCATGTACAAAATGGAAGCCCAAAACAGTTAAAACTTTGCTTTCAAGATTGGTTAAAAAGGGCGTTTTGGGGTATGAAGAGTGCCATCGTGCCTATGTATATTACCCGCTTATTGATGAAGAGGAATGTATAAAAGAGGAGAACCGATCCTTTTTAGAGCGGGTATACAATGGTTCTCTTAACATGATGTTGGTCACTTTTATTAAAGAAGCAAGGCTCACCGACAAGGAAATAGATGAACTCAAAAGGATACTGGATGAGAAAAAGGAATAAGGGTGGAGGTTATATCATATGGAACAGTTCCCCGCAGTTTTTAGATGGGTGTTGCAGACGTCCCTAATGGCCAGCATACTAACGGTTATCATTTTATTGTTGAAGTATATACTGCGCGACAGGTTGGGTATACACTGGCATTATGCCGTATGGTTCATCGTGATAATAAGGCTGTTGCTGCCTTATGCGCCACAAAGCCATGTAAGCCTCTTTAACCTTTTTGCCGCAATCCATTCCCCTCAAATCTCAAATGTGCAATTTAATGATGATGGAATGGTGGATGGGGAAGCAGTGGGTTTAACGGATAGCGAAAAACAGGGTGGAACAGGTAAGGCAGAGAATTCCTTAAAAGAGATAATGGGGATGGAGGAGCAGCCAGAGAATGAAACACAGAGGGAATTCTCCATTACCAATAATGTGTGGCTAAAGAGCCAAGAAGATTCATCAGCAATACGAGAACCTGTGCATGGCAAAAGGACGTCACCGGGCGCCCTGATAGGATGGGTGTCAAACCTACAAGTTTATAGGGTGATGTATTATTTGTGGCTGATGGGCGCTGCCTTATTGGGCTTGTACATGCTAGCAGTTAATATAAAATTATGGCGGAATTTGAAAAGAGAAAGAGCTGCGGTGGAGGATGAAATTATTCATATCTTGGAAGAATGCAAAGACTTGCTTAAAATACGGCAAAGGGTAGAAATGAAATATACAAATCTTGTAAAAGTGCCAGTGCTCTTTGGCCTGGCAACTCCCAAAATTTTGATTCCCAACCTTGTGAAACAAGCCATTACCCATTCTGAGATGAAACACATATTTCTTCACGAACTGGTCCATTTAAAGAGAAGGGATACTATTGTCAATTGGCTTACCTGTGTACTTCAAATCATTCATTGGTTCAATCCTATCATTTGGCTTGCATTCGACAAGATGCGCGAGGATCGGGAGATTGCTTGTGATGCAACGGTTTTATATTACCTGCAAGAAGATGAAAAAAAGGAATATGGCCAGACTCTCATAAACATCTTGGCAAGGTGTAGTGCTCCTGTCAAACTGTCAGGCGTGACGGGCATTATGGAGAGCACATCAAAGGTCAAAAGGAGAATCAAGATGATAGCGGGCTTTAACAAAAAACAGTACAAATGGTCATTGGCGGCTATATTGATCTTGGTGCTTATGGGCTGTAGCATGCTTACCGATCCAACTACACAAAATGTTAAAAATGGTCATAACACGGCGGATGATGAGGTGAATTTGGAGGCAAAGGTTCTAGCCGATCCTGTATCCGAGGATAGCCTGGAAAACTGGTTTATAAAGGCGGCATACATTACCCGGCAGGGGGAATGGGTTTATTTCTACGGTCTGCCTTTAGATAGAGAAGGTGGCGCTTATTCATTGTCTTCTGGGCCAATATATAGAATTAAACTGGATGGAACCGATAAGACAAAGGTTGTGGACGGCAATGTACAATATGTGGGCATATATGAAGATTGGTTGTACTATAAAGAAAGTAATAGTCTCTATAGAATTAGCGTGCAAGATGGAGAAAAAGCTTTATTGGCCCAAGATGCACGTGGAAGCGTGGCAATGGATGATGAATGGATATTTATAGCTACCCGGAATGGAATTGTAAAAATGAACCATGATGGCCAGGAGAAGGAGCAGTTTGTGGAGGGCTATGTAAGGGATATTATAGCGCATGATGGATGGGTTTATTATACGACCGATGATAGCTTGAATAGAGTAAGCATTGATGGCAAACAACGGTCGGTATTATCAAAAGGAACGATTGGAAATATAGGGATACGGGAGGGCAAACTATACTATTCACGAGTATTTGAAAAGAGCCAAACCTTTCAACCGCAAACCTATTATGGAGGGCTTTTGATGCGGATTCATGATGTGCCCTATGTAATTTTGGAGGCGGATGTTTGTAGAATGAACTTAGATGGGACCGAAAAAGAAAAGGTTGGGGAGGGCAATTTAGGGGAGATAATAGATGGGTGGTTGATCTCTTATCTGTATGAGGACACAGTTGGAGAGGTGATGGTTTGCAGAAAGGAAATTGATGGGGATACCGAATTTCGATACCACATAAAGTTTTTAAGTGAATTACAGGATTGGAATACTATTAACTTCGATGCAGAAAAGTTTTATCAAGAATTTAGAATGGATGGCCGATGGTTTTATCAGTGGGAAGGGAATAGCCTAGTAATCAGGTCATTGGATAGGCTCAAGATGTTTAGAATACGCCAAACCGCAGCCGGCGTCATAGATGAAGAGCAGGAAAAGCACAAGATCGCTGTAAGCCTTTTGAACGAGGAGTTTTATGACAGCCTCAAAAGTTTCGGAGGCGTTTATCAAGATGAAAATTGGATATACTATTTTAACCCTTATACCCGGGATCTGTGCCGGGTAAGTAAAGACAATACAAACAACCAACTGATTTTGCCCGTTCATAGGGGGATAAGCGTAATCGGGGTTAAAGATGGATGGGTTTATTTAGATGCGTATGATTCTTACTTTTTCAATTATGGCATATTTAGGATGAAGATAGACGGCAACGGCGAAGTGGAGAAAGTTCTGGATGGTTATTTCTCCCTGCCCGTAATTATTGATAATTGGCTGTATGCAAAATACGACGGTGGGTTTTACAGGATCAATTTGGATACCGGCGAAAAGATGAAGCTCATCGATAAATGTGATTCCGTATTTATTGTGGAATCAAATGAATGGATATATTTCACTTTGGATAATCGGCTATATAAAATTGGCCGTGATGGCAGCAATTTGTTTAAATTGTTAGAATATGACGAAGATCATATAACGCAAGTGATGGAATGCGGTGAATGGATATACTATATAGCGGTGAGCGGTATAGAAGCAGTAACTGAGAGACTTTACAGGATAAAGCAAGATGGGACGCAGAAAGAAAGGATAACAGATTTTGATATCAATTATTGTGCTGTTCATGGGGAGTGGATATACTATTCCAAAGGGACAGCAATTTATAGGATGAAGTTGGATGGAAGTCAAAACGTTAAAATATATGAAAATGATAACGCTATCATTTCGGTTGTCCGTGTAACAGATGAGGATATATATTTCACGGAATATTTAAAAACATCGGAAGAGCATTCATTTTTTGAACATAGTTTTGCATATAGCAAGGTAGAACTCGATAATGCTAAGAAGGTGCAAGTATACAACCGGTATGATTTCTACAAAGAATTGGTGGCAAGAGGATTGGCCACGGATGTATTGAAGTAAAACCAAAAGGAGCGGCCATCTCACCCGAGTAGTTAGCCGCTCTTTTTGTTTCACATACATTTTGCCAACATAACAAACCAAAGATGATGTTAAAGGTTGATATAAAAAAATAAAGCTTGTGAAATATTTTTAATAAGAATGGCTCATGAAATACCTGCTGGGAAACTTTTAGCTGCACAAAAGGAACAGGGGCTTCAAGAAAGCATGAGTATTATCATGATAGCTGGAGAAAATAAAGATGAAATTGTTGTTTTAATAATTAAAATGAGGGTAAATATTTTGTTGTAAAATTTTTCGAATTTATGTGGGTGGTAATCAAGGCCAGGGCATGACTTACCACCGGAAATGGGAGGGAGGAAGTGCTGTGAAAAAATATCAATGCACCGTGTGCGCCTATGTTTATGACCCTGCGGTAGGAGATCCAGATGGAGGGATTGCACCAGGCACTGCTTTTGAGGATTTGCCGGATGATTGGGTATGTCCCGAGTGTGGCGTTGGAAAAGACATGTTTGAACCTTTGGACGAGTGAAGGGTACCAAGTTATGGCCGGTTTCTATACCGGCTATAAATTTTTTAACCTAGAGGAAAGGAATACGGCGTATATAGCTAGTGGCGAACGGTATCCCAATGTGAAAATTTCATCTTGAGCGATAAAATGGGATCAATCACTTTATAATCTAAAAGATGCATTATAGGAAAATGTCATGGTAAAATATTTGTTGGTTGATGCCCCATATATGCATTCTTGAGGGAAAATTAAAGGATTAAACTTTGAAGATCTCAATTCAATTGGCTTTTCCTTCAATCTGTACCCGTTAAGTTTTGAAAACTACTTCGTTTTGAAAGAAAAATTTGGCATTGCTCCAGTGCCATTTTCCTGTGGATAGTACATGATTAGCCGAATGATGCTTTTGTCAGCCACTATAAATACAGCTCGCACTGTGTTAGCACCCTTCTCCGGGTGAATCATTCCTAGCTGATTTGAAGCTCTGCCCAGTTCATCAGCAATGACGGGAAAAGGAATGGTAATGCCGCTGGTTTCCTTCATCCACTCTACCAATTTATGTGGGAAAATACTTGGTCAACTGACAGACCTATCAATTCAGCATTCAATTCCTTGAACTCGGAAGCTTTTCTGGCAAATTCGATGAATTCTGGGCGCACGAAATTTCTCTCAAAGCAATTTCATCCTTATCCATTCCACTTCCAAATTCTCCTCTCTTTATTTTTACAATTTTGGCATATGCCATAAAAATTTATGTCAATATCATTGATGGCAAATCCTTCTAACTCCTGTGGTGTTTGAATGTCACAGGAAATTGGGAAATCATATATCCGCTCGCATACATGGCATTTAAAATGGCCGTGAAGGCAGGTGTTTATGTCATAGCGAGCTTCCTTTTCGTCGAGGGATATGACCTTTACCACTCCTTTGCCGGCGAATAAGTCCATGGTGTTATAGATGCTGGTTTTGGAGAGGGTGGGCATCTGATCCAACAAGCTTTTGTAGATGTCGTCGGCCGTTGGGTGTATTGGATTATTGAGCAGATATTCCAGTATCTTAAGCCTTATGGTGGATGGCTTTATGTCGTGTTTGATGAGGTATTCTTTAAGCTGGTTGACCGTATCCTTCATCCTTTTTCTTCATCCTTTCGTTTTTATATTCAAGTTTTTGAGTCACTTGGTAGATTGTCCATGGTTTTTGTTCAAATAGGGTTTTTAGTATGGGCTGGTGTCTAACTGCTGCAATTCATCCTAGCGACATTTTTAGTATTAAATTATTTTTATAACCCCATAATCGCGTTGTGGCCGCTTTTGAACAGCTCTCATATTTTATAATAATTATAATTTTACAATAATTACAATTTTATTGTAATTATAAATCCCTATTTTGTCAATATGTTTTTATGTTTTATGGGTTAAACGAGTGGTACAAGCACACATGGCATAATTGGGGCATATATTAGCCCAAAGAGACACCTTTTATTGCGAATTTCAATATGTCTTGGGAGGACTGCTGATGGAGCTTTTGCCTTTAAATCTCCTTCCTATTGGTTGCACATCAAAGGTGAGACAGATAAATGTTCACGGGGCTTTGCGGAGGAGGCTTATGGACCTGGGGCTTATCATTGGTACTGAGGTTAAGGCTGTACGCAAGAGCCTGTCAGGTGATCCCACTTTGTATGAGATAAGAGGAGCCATGATTGCGCTTCGCTGTGAGGAGGCCTCAAAAATTTTAGTTGAAAGATCTATGTCATAGTAGGGGGTGGCTTGTATGGGACTGACAGGACAGTCGACCGGA
>JAMNZI010000131.1 GCA_023622385.1 Bacillota bacterium
AAAATTCTGGGAGAGCAGGTGGTGGCCACCGGTTTGATTGGTGGTGCCACCGGCCAGTTTATTCACAAGCAGGTTCAGGATAGCGGAATTATAAGCAGGTTTGTGCCTATAGAAGGAGAAACCAGAATATGTATCAATATTATGGATGAGAAGAACGCCACCTCCACCGAGGTTTTGGAGCCGGGGCCTACGGTATCGGAAGGGGAGTACAAAACCTTTCTTGAGAGATTTGAGGACATGGTGGAGGATTGCGATGTGGTGACGGCTTCGGGTAGCCTGCCTCAAGGTCTACCGACGGATTTCTACCGCAGCCTCATCCGCATTGCCAAGAGGAAGGGCAAAAAATTTATACTGGATACCAGTGGTGACTACTTCAAAGAAGGAATAAAGGAGATGCCATTTATGGTAAAGCCCAACCTGGATGAGCTTGCTCAGGTTGTGGGGCGCGCTTTTTCGACAAAGGAGGATTATGTCTCGGCGCTGAAAATGCTTAAAGAGAAAGGCATTGATTTTCCAGTCATCACCCTTGGAGCCAAGGGGTGTGTGGCAGCTTTCCCAAGTGGGGAGGTGTATCGCTTTTTTGCTCCACCCATTAGGGTCGTCAACACGGTGGGTTCGGGAGATTCATTCGTGGCCGGGTGTGCTGTGGCATTGAGCAGGGGTGCAGACCCGATTGATGTTATTAAGTTGGGTATGGCGTGCGGCATGGCCAACACGCAATTTTTTAAAACCGGGATGGTATCCATTGAGCTGGTGGAAAAGTTTTTGGAGAGCATACAGTGTGAATTCTGGGGTTCAATAGGGATATAAGCAGAGAGCCCAGCTTTTTTGATCATATACTTGTGATGTTGCCCATTATCCTATAGTACTACAAAAGCAATTTATTGAAAGTTTTTACGTTTAATTGATATTGAGTGGAGAAGAAAACATAGTGCTTTTAAATAAAGTATGAATATATGCTATTGATATTTTTATAGATATTGTATACAATCAATGGCTTAAAAAACTCTAAGTTTAAAAGGAAGAGGCAAAAACATTTTCGATATCGGTTGCATTTACGATATAAGGCTGAGGTGATTTCCATGTATAAAACTGAATCAGAAATAATGAGCCAGTATAAAGCTTTAGCCCGTACCTATGAATACTTTATGTCGAAATCCTCGGGGATTAAGGAATTTTATCAAGGCCGTAGCTTTGCTAGTTTGACTTTTATTGGGGCTGGATCAAGCTATTGTATCTGCCAGTCAGGTGAGATATCTGCAAAGATGAGGCTGGGGATACCGGCCAATTCTATTCCCGCAGGAGATTTGATGCTAAATTTTCCGCACTATGAAAAGATGATTCAAAATACTCTGCTAATTGCCCTTTCGCGCTCTGGTACTACTACCGAATTGGTTTTAGCAGTTCAAAATGCAAAAGAAAAGTATTCCACTCCATGTATTTCAATTTGTGCAAGGCAAGATTCGGACATGTCACGTTTGGCCGATTTAAATCTGGAGATTCCCTGGGCATTTGATGAAAGCGTCTGCCAGACACGAACGGTAAGTAACTTTTATGCTGCTAATCTCCTTTTAATTGGCCTTCTAAGCAATGACTTAACCCTATTGAATGAAATGAGAAGTTGTATACAGGCCGGAGATGCTTATATTGAGGAATATGCTCAGCGCCTTAGAGATGTCAGCCAGGATGCTAAATGGGAGCAAGTTGTAGTGCTGGCTGATTCTGAACTTCAAGGTATAGCAAGCGAGGGTGCCCTTGCATTCAAAGAGATTTCCCGTACTCCCTCAAATTATTATCATGTGCTTGATGTAAGACACGGCCCCATGGTTCTTATTGATGATAAAACCTTGGTGATTATGGCTTGTTCTCCTTATGGTGGCCATTATCAGCAAGCCTTGATTGCCGATATCAAGAATAAAGGGGCTCAAGTGGTAACTGTAGGTACGGGTTCTGCGAGTTTATGGGGTTCAGATGTACATATTGCTGTTCCTAATTACGCCAATTATGGCGTGATGGGGATACCTTTTATATTCGTATGTCAGGCTATAGCGTATTTTAGGGCGATACATCGAGGGGTTAACCCTGATGTCCCCGAAGGGCTTGAACCATGGATTAAATTGGAATCAAAAGGATAATGGTTTAGGGAGTGAAAGCACAGATGGAGAAATCCATTGATATCTTTACGGTGGGTGACCTTTGTGTAGATATGATACTATCGGGGAATGACGTGGTGCCCGAGTTTGGGCAAAAGGAAAAGCTGATTGAGAATTATAGCCTTGAGATGGGAGGGTCATGCAGTATCTTCGCTTGTCAGGCAGCCAAACTGGGGCTTAAGACAGTCATAGTAGGGAGAATAGGACGCGATATATTTGGTGAGATGATCTGCCAAACTTTGCAGTCAGCAGGAGTTATTACCCGGTATATTTTACAGGACCCTATTTGCAAAACAGGTATCACTGTAATTTTAAATACAGGCAAGGATAGGGCTATGCTAACCTATTCTGGAACCATTGATGCTGTTGAAAGGGGTGATATCCCTGAGCAGCTATTTGAATCGATACGGCATTTGCATATAGGCAGTTATTTTCTTATGCGAAAGATTCAGCCCTATTATTGTGAAATGGTGAAGAAAATTAAAAAATATGGCGGTACGATCAGCCTGGATACCAATTGGGATCCCGATGAGAAATGGGATAGCGGAATTTGGGATATATTACCTTATATTGATGTGTTTTTGCCCAATGAAAATGAAATTAAAGCCATAACGGGAAAAGATGACTTGAAAGAAGCGGTGTCTGAGCTTGAAGGTATGATTCCCGTTATTGCAATAAAGAAGGGGAAAGATGGGGCAGAAGTCTACGCTGATGGGAAGGTATACCATGCCCAGGCTCTTCCGGTAGAAGTGGTGGACGCAGTAGGTGCTGGTGATAGTTTTGATGCTGGCTTTCTTTATGGTTATCTGAGCGGTGCCGGTATACAGGAATGCCTTGAGTTTGGATGTATTTGTGGAAGTTTGAGTACACGAGCGGCAGGGGGAACCAAAGGACAACCGGATTTAAAGGAGTTGCTGGATTATAAATCATCTACGTCCGGCAGTTAGAAGAAGTAATAGAAGGGGAGCAAATCCTGCTTGAAATAAAGTATAAAACCTGAAAGATAGAAAACTTTGGCGTTTTACGAAAGCTCATCTATTAAAGATGGGGGGTGAAAAAGATATGATACTTGATGGACATATTCATATTTCTGCGCCTTTTAGTAAGGATGATCATTTGGTGGACAGGTTAAAAATGGCCAACATTGATGGAGGTATAATAATATCTTTGCCGCCTTCTACGTATCGGTCAATGGGGAAGACGTATTCGCCAAATGAACGCATTGAAGATGTGCTCTTGTGGGCTCAACTCAGTCCAAATCTTTATCCATTTTATTGGATTGATCCTACCGAAGATGATGCTATGGATCAGGTGGATTTGGCTGTAGAAAAGGGTATTAAAGGTTTTAAGGTCATTTGCAGCCACTTTTTCCCAGGAGAAGACAAGGCAATGAAAGCATATGAGAGAATTGCTAGTTATGGTAAGCCCATTTTGTTCCATTCGGGAATATTGTATGATGGTGGAAGAAGTTCGTCGCGCTATAACCGACCTGTGGAATTTGAGGCTCTTTTTGACATTAATGGACTAAGATTTGCGCTTGCTCATGTTTCGTGGCCTTGGTGTGATGAATGTATTGCGGTCTATGGGAAATTTGACAATGCGCGAAAGCGACAATCAAATTTTAAGACTGAAATGTTTATTGATATTACCCCTGGTACTCCGAAAATATATAGAGAAGAGGTACTAAAAAAATTATTTACAGTAGGGTATGACATAGCAGACAACGTATTCTTTGGAACGGATTGTAGAGCTAATGATTACCGATATGAATATGCAAAAGAAATTATAGAGAGAGATAATAGCATATATGAAAAATTAAATTTGCCGGATGAAATATATGAAAAAATATACGAGAAAAACTTGAAACGATTTATTGGCATATTAATATAAACCAAGTGAGATGATTGTGTTCGGGCCATTTGGCATACCTAGCCAAATGGCCCGAGCTGTTACTGTTTTCTCGGATATCAATTCATTCACCTCCCATGTACTGCTAATTTTCACATCCAATTCTTAAATCTTTTTAACAAATTTTTTATCATTTATTTTGTTTTTTGAAATGTGATTAATGATATAATCTAGGGGAAGAAGAAATAGTAACTGATATGCCGACCGTATCGAATAAGCAAGTTAGAAATGTAACATAGCAAACCGGCTATAGGTGGAGGGAATAGCGTGAAAAGAACAACGATAGTGTTGTTGGCCTTTTTAACGCTGCTGATGCAGTTAGGTTTGGGCGACTTTAGCGTTGTGCATGCCGATGATAGTGATGGCATTGTGATGCAAGTTCAAATGGGCTTTGAAGGGCGGTTCAGGCTTGGAAACTGGACTCCTATTACGGTGGATGTCGAGAATAAGGGTGGTGACATACAGGGAGACCTCGAGATAGACTATGCCCAAATAAATACCGTGCAAAAGAATTTTGAGGTGAAATTGACTCAAGGGGGCACTGTAATAGATAGCGTTGAGATCGATGATGTGGTGCCGGTGACGCGGGACAGCTATATGCTGGGCCTTGTGACGGATGATAAAGAGGCCCTTAGGTACTGGAAGGCTTCGCTGGGTAGCAACCGCATCTTTTATCAGTATGAGGCGGTACACCTTGGTGTGGAAGATTTCCCCGACAGAAAAGAGGTCCTGGATAATTTTATGATACTCATACTGAATAACGCCGATACAAGCGGGCTTTCAAAGCAGCAGATAAAAGCCCTACAGCGGTGGGTGGAATCCGGTGGTATCCTCATCGTGGGCACAGGGGCCAGCGGATATAAGACGCTATCTGGTTTGCAGGATGGCATTCTTTCTGTCTCCATATCAGATACGCGGCAGGTGACTAAAATTCCCGTCCTTGAAGCTGTTGCTGAAAGTACGCTACAAAGCGATGTGCCTTTTGATATAATGGATTTGACAGTAGATGAAGCGGAACCGGTGGTTGAGCATGAAGGAAAGGGAATTATATGGAAGCTAAGCCGTGGTGCAGGGTATATATTTGTTTCGGCATTTGACTTAGGGCTGGAGCCATTTGTAAGCTGGAACGCCAATAAGATGCTGTGGGAGAATATCCTAAATGTTCATGTAAATGCCGATAAGGTGAGCCTTTTAAAGGGCGTTGAAACGCGCAAAGCCTACGGCATGAAGGTTGGAACAGCAAGAAGTCAACGAATCCGCGAAGCCCTGGGCGTTGGCATGAAGACCATGGACTTGCCATCTTTTTCAAAACTGCTCTTGGTACTACTTACCTATCTGCTTACGGTGGGCCCTGTAAATTACCTGCTGCTCAAACGATTGGATAGGCGTGAATGGGCTTGGTTTACAATACCCATTACTGTGATGGTATTTTCGCTTATCATATACGGTTTGGGGTATATGGCCAAGGGGAGCGATGTTATAACCCACGCCATTTCGGTGGTGAACTTGGATGAAAGTGGCAAGGCTGATGTGGAGAGCCACATTGGCGTATTCGTGCCCAAAAAAGGGGATTACCGGGTTACCGTGAAAGGGGATCGGTTGTTAACTTTAGGAAGTGAAGAAGTATATGATAACAGTGCGCCTTCTGGAACTAGTAAAGATGATTATTCCAATAGGCCAGTTGAGGCAAGGGTGGTACAGGGCAGATATCCTTCAATAACATTTTACAATACCAGCGTATGGACCATGCGGGACCTTGTGATGGTTGACACGGTGGATAAGGTTGGCATGATTGATGCTGATCTGCATTTTGAGGGCAATAGGATAAGGGGCAGCATAACCAACAATATGCCTTATCCGCTAGAAGATGTCATAGCATACACCATGTATGGGTATCAGGTATTGGGCAATTTGGCAGCCGGTGAGGTAAAGCAGGTGGATGTGCCAGTATTTGTAAAAAACAGCCAGTGGCAATCTCAAATATCTCATCTGTACAACATGCTGGACCAGGTGTTTCCATATCCTCATAATATATCGATGGGGAATGGAAATCGTGACGATATGCGTAAAAAATATTTACGCAGGTTGATGGTAGAGGGATTGGTAATATTGGACTATGATTATACCGCGACTTTGCCCTTAAAAGGTACGTTCAACCTGATAGGGTTCAGCACGCAGAAGATGGTTCCTGATATTGAAGTGAACGGCCTTACACCGCAGATCATGTACCATACAAATGCTATAACCATGCAATTGGATGTACCCTATGAAAAAGATAAAGAGGTCTATATTCCGCCTGGAATTAATATGGCTGTTTTGGAAAGTGAAAAAAGCCAGGGAATAGCTTATATAGAGGGGAATACGCTGACTTACTTAAACGGTGGGGAGGGTGCGTTTTATTTTAACATGGAACCTTACGGTGATTTGGAATACTCAAAGCTGGAAATATATGTAAATTACCAGGGGGTAGCTCCCGAATTATATGTATATCATCCGGAAAAGGACGAGTACGTGAACGCTGGGGATGGGCTTTCCATCGACAATTCCCAGGGGCTCATCTCCATAGACGGCCATGCGGTGCAGCAATATATAACCCCTCAGGGCAGGTTGGAATTAAAGGTTAGGGTGTTTAATGTTTCGTCTACCTCTAACCCTCCTTACAAGCCTGATACGCCTAGGACGATACAGCTGCCCACTCTATCGATAGAGGGGAGGCGGCGTTGATGCTGGTGGTTCGCGATCTCGTAAAGAAGTACGGCGATTTTCTTGCAGTTGATCACCTCAACATGGAGGTTGAACGGGGACAAATATTTGGATTCATAGGTCCCAACGGTGCCGGCAAGACCACAACCATGAAGATAATAGCTACGCTGTTAGCTCCCACCTCAGGCCAGGTAGTGGTGGACGGCATAGACGTATTTAAAGAACCCATAAAGGCGCGGGAAAAGATAGGGTATATGCCCGACTTCTTTGGGGTATACGACAATCTAAAAGTTATGGAATATTTGAACTTTTACGGCAGCGCATACGGCATCGAATACCATAAGCGGCGTAGGATAGCCGAAGAATTGCTGGAACTGGTGGATTTGAGCGATAAAAGAGACGCCTACGTTGATACCCTATCGCGGGGGATGAAGCAGCGGCTGTGCTTAGCGCGCTGTTTGATCCATAACCCCGAGCTTCTCATACTGGATGAACCGGCATCGGGTATGGACCCCCGGGCTAGAGCTGAAATAAAGGCTATACTGAAGGAGCTCAAAAGGATGGGCAAGACCATACTGATAAGCTCCCATATTTTGCCGGAAATGGCTGAGATATGCGACAACGTGGGAATCATAGACAGGGGCAAGCTGGTGGTCCAAGGAAGCGTCGAGCAGATCATGCAGAGGATGACGGGCAGGACGGCGGTCAGGATAAGGGTGCTGAGGGATATGGATAGGGCAATAAGCCTGCTCAAGGAACAGCCCATGGTTACCGGCGTCATTGAGGAAGACCAGGAGTTGGAGGTGGCCTGCAGGGGAGGCGACGAAGACCTGTGGCAGCTCCTTCGCACCCTTGTGAGCAGCGATGTGCCGGTGGTATCCTTCCGCAAGATGGAAGGCAATCTCGAGCAGATATTCATGGAGGTGACCAGCGATGAAGAGGTGGTTTTATAATCCGGTACTGGCAAGCAGCCTTAAAACCAGGATGCGCGGTTGGAGAACGGCTGCAGCAGTGACGGCATATCTGGGAGTTATGCTGTTTATAGCCTATGTATTCTTCAAAATCAGCTTTGCGAATGAAGTGATGCATTATCTGTCCGTAAGTGCCAACCGTTCAGTTGGACTTAGGGTATACATGCTGCTGGCCGTTTTGCAGTTTGCCCTTATCCTGCTGGTCACCCCCGCACAGACTGCTGGCGTGATAAGCAGCGAGCGCGAGATGCAGACCCTTGATCTGCTTCTGTGTACAAAGATGTCCCCCTTCTCGATAATAATTGGAAAGCTGCTATCATCGCTGGCCTTCATATTGCTGCTTGTAATCTCATCCATACCGCTCTTTAGCCTGGTGTTCCTGTTTGGGGGCATTGCGCCCGAAGATGTTGCTATGCTGTTTTTGTTTTATATCATCACGGCATTTG
Organism: Bacillota bacterium; assembly: GCA_023622385.1. Lineage (GTDB taxonomy): Bacteria > Bacillota > Clostridia > Caldicoprobacterales > Caldicoprobacteraceae > Caldicoprobacter. The sequence goes on from JAMNZI010000131.1 coordinate 8,182, forward strand.
CAGTTGGGAGCATCGGGATATTCTATTCCGCGCTTTTCAAGAGGACGGTGGTGTCCACGGTAGTCAGCTACGTTACTATTTTCTTTCTGGGGATAGTATCCATAATACTGGGCGTATATATGATGTCGCTACACTATTCACAGCTACCGAGGCCCTCTGATTATTACGTTCCATTCGTGTTCTATATAAATCCTACCATAGGCTTGAGCGACCTGTTATATAGGCAGGCGGGCGTTACGGCGCCCAACCCCTACTATGGAATATTGGCGTTACTCTTCGGCGTGGGCTGGAGCTCAGGTTCGCCGCAAGGGTGGTTTCAGAGGTTGCCTTTATGGGTCGCTAACAGTATCGTAATGTCGGGTATAGCTGTGTTGCTGCTGTGTGCCAGTGCCTGGATCATAAAGCCCTATAAGAGGTTTAGGCGCAGATCTTAAGCTGTGCCACAGGCATGATAAATAGAGTTGAGCTGTTGGACACGGAGGATCGTTTGATGGAAATTGGCGTTTTCCAGTGCTTATCCAGTGCGGGGTATAAACTACCGCAGGTGAGAATGGCGAAGGTTGAAACCCATAAAAGAAGGGACTGGGTAAATGGGCAAAGCGATGGATAAAAGTTTATATAGTGCCTTAAAGCCGGTAAGGAGGCGCTTATTGCTGCGCCATTTCATAAAGTATGCTATGCTTGGGGCCATTTTGGCATTGGCCCAGGCCGTAATGTGGTTGTGCGCATCCTTCTTGATTCCCATACCCTATATGTGGCAGAAAGTTATTGCCTGTGGCTTGGGGATCATATTGATTTCAGCCGTAGGTAGCGCTATTTATCGTCCCTCCCTCAAAAGCGTTGCCCGCGAAGCCGACAAACTAGGCTTGCAGGAGAAGGCCATCACGGCATATGAGCGCATGGGCCTTGAGGATGCCTTTTCGGTGCTTCAAAGGGAAGACGCCATACGCAGCCTCAAAGAGCTCGATGTCAGGATGATTCCGGTTGTGCCACCCAGAAAGTGGGTGTTGAGCATTGCAGGCCTGGCCTTACTGGTCTTCGTTGGGAGCCTGTTGCCAAACCCGCAGAGCAAAATAGCATACCGCCAAATAAAGGTACAGAGGGAGATAGAGAATCAGGTTGAGCGCCTTGAAGATAAGGTACAGGAAAATTTAGCAGGGCAGGTGGAGCTGACGGCAGAGGAGAAGCAGCAGCTTATGGACCTTGTAAACCGGCTGGTAAGGCGGCTTCAGCAAACCAGCGACTACAAGGAAGCCATCAAGGAGATTTCGAAGGCGGAAGAGCAACTTGCCGAATTTGTTAGCAGGTATAGGCAGGACAGGATGGGTTTATTGGGAGAAGCCATGGAGGCGCAAGAGATACGGCAGGCTCTTGAGAGCTTAAAGGAGCGGATTGAGCAGGGGAATATGGATGCTGAGGCAATGCAGTCGCTGGGGGCAGCGCTTAAAAGTGCAGCCGCTGCTCTACCAAATGGCAGTTTGAAAAAGCAGCTGGAAAAGGCTGCAGAGGCTGTGGCTTCAGCGATGGCCGGCCAATCAGGGGATGTAACAAGAGAGCTGGACTCCCTAAAGGAGATGCTTACCTATATGGCTGAAGGAGGCTTTGCCAATCCAGCCGATCTTCAATATCTGTTGCAAGATATGAAGTACAGCATAGCCAGGGCAGCAGGACAGGATGTCCGCCTAGCCCCAAATGACCATGACGGCCACCAGGGTTTGGGTGGACATTCGAACGGTAAAGCCAATGGGGAGCTCGGCCAGGAAGGGAATGGTCAAAACTCAGCGGGCCAGCCCGGTGGCCAGGGTTTAGACGGCCAAAATGGGAATGGCAATGGTTCGGGTAGCGATGGGCAGGGTTCGGGAAGCGCGCAAGGAAATGGTACCCCGAATGGCGGTACCGGTAATGCCCCGGGAGATGGGAGTTATGGCAGCGGTCAGGGTTCTTCTAGCGTTGGGGCGGGCACGGGGATAGGTTCAGGGCATACCAATGGAGATACGGGATATCAAGGGGCTGGCATGTCATCCCAGCAGGGCACAAAGGGTCAAGGTAGTCCCGATTCTTATGGCGATTATGAGAAAGTATATGATCCTACCAGGCTGGGCGATGGCGGCCAGATCAGCCAGGTTACCGGGAAGCCGTCAGGGCAGGGTACAAGCCAACAGGTAGAGGCTGGCCCGGGCTTGGGAAGCTTTGACGGATTTGTCCCCTACAATGAGGTGTTTGGAAGCTATAGGCGTCAGGCCATGCAAAATCTGGAGCGCATGAACATCCCCGCCGAAATGCGAGAGCTGGTTAAGAAATACTTCAACGCTATTGAATAGTTTATTGCAACTAATTGTATATTGTAATGCGCCCAATAGCCTATATGTTAGCCGTTGTATAAATGTTGGTTGTAAATGAGCATACGGCAGTTTGGCGATTTAAGGTTCAAGGGGCAAATTATGTAGCTACCCTGATGGTTTTATCTTGTAGCGAAATTATGGCGATAAACGGGGGATTAAGATGGAGGTAAGCATAAACGATATAGAAGTGTTTACCCAAAAGGTGATGGA
>JAMNZI010000008.1 GCA_023622385.1 Bacillota bacterium
CCCTACAGGGAAACCATATATCTTATCAGCTAAATAGGTATCCTTTATCCCTGGAGTAAAAATAGGAGATACTTGAACCATACTATGAGGAAGCATCACAATTGGTGATGTTGCCGTAAGTAAATGCCCAATAGATCCTATATATGGATCAACGTAATCAACAGGCTCCTTCTTAATATTATTTCTCATATTACAGGACACCTCCGTACAATATCAAGGTGAATGTATACGTTTTGATATCAAAGGTTCACAATATATCATTCTTCTTCACACCAGTGGTCCCGCAATACACCAACCCCTTGGCAGGACTGTAGACCCCCGAAATGAACGCCGTAGCACCTTCCTGTCCTTTCAAGCCCTTCTTTCTATATCCCTCATATCATGCGTCAGTATCCTGCCTCAAGAGTAAGGCCAGGAAGGAAAACAACCCCATACACCTTCAGCCGGCCATGCTGCCCGCCTACGGCTGCAGAGACCTCCTTGAATTCACGTCTTGCTACATACCTCAAGAACAGATTAATAGTCCATCCTCGGAAGTATGAATGTCAATCTCCTACCGTTCACTCTAATAGAGAACGGCTCATCATCAGGTGCATGTCTGATCACACTTCTTACCTCCTCTCACCCCTTGGGAAGATTGAGTGTGATCTCAAGACCTTTCCTTGACGCACCTTCCTTTGATATCTCAAAACGCCCTCAGCAAGGCATGTGGCATTCTTCCGCACCACCTCTTCCGCCCTGGTATACGTGAGTATTGCGCAACCGAGTCCATTGGGGAAGGCGAACTTGTACTCGGTGCACAACAACGAGGTGGCTAGCAAGCCAGCCCATCAATTATCTTATGCCCAAATCCACTCTTCCTGCAGCTGACCAGAATTTACCCTCAACTATCTCAAGCCCTTCAGGCTTTCTTTCGGCAAGCCAGAGCCTGGCATATGCATTTGCAAGTTCTAAGAGATCAGAGGTTGTTATATTACCCTGAAGCCTTTTCAAGCACACGCGTAGCATCTGTCTTATAAACCCCAGATCTTCAGGAAGGCTCACTTTGGACGATTTTTGAATAGCCTCTTCAAATACTTGTCTTATTTGAGCTTTATCGGACTCGTTCATGCGGTAATACCAAAAATCAGCAAAAAGCAGGTGCTTTAGGTTATTGGTTAGCTCTGACCTCCCAAAGGTTTTACGTACACACAACACATCTTCACCCTCACCGGAGAGGCTAATCCATTTCTGCTCCCACTGACCACTACCCTCTGCCACCTCCATCCCAGCTAAAAGAAGCGGTTTTAAAAAGGAAAACAAACATTCCTCCCCATCGTCACCCCAGGCTGTTATAAAGAAACCAGGCAGTCCCTTTTGAGCTGCTGCGCCTATGAAGTTCTTCATATTCTCAATGGCGCAGTCAAAATCAGGGTAGAATTTGCCCCAGTTTGAAAGCCCGGGACATACTATCTGCTTATCTTTGCGCTGACTCCCAAAACTTTCTATTTTATTCAAAAAGAACTCTTTTGTCTGTGCGCTGTAGTCCCAATTGGCTATAAAGACGCGGTCCAATATATCGCTCTTTAATATATTTTCCCATATTTTTCTTTCACTTGGTCTAAGGTACATGCCGGTTATCATATCACCCCATACCACTGGGATTTTACCGTGTCTTTCAACCATCTCTATCATAGTACGGTAATGATCTTCATATAATCGTGGACCTTGGAATGTCCATGTTTCATCAAGGCTTTTGCCCCTCCCAAGCGCCCATGTTTCGTCCCCGCCTATATGTATGTATTTTGACGGGAAAAATTCGAGCACTTCCTCAAGAAGCTCATATGCAAACCGTCTTGCTTCATTATCTGAGAGGTTTAAGCATCCCTCGCGAGGCGTATGCCATTCGCTGTATTTTGAAAACTCTGGCAGCATCAGTATGTGCTCCATATGGCCTGCGAGCTCAACTGACGGCAATACCTCTATGCCAAGCTTACGACCGTGTTCTATTACCTCTTTAAGTTCTTCTTGTAAAAGTCTTCCTCTTGTACTCCCTATTTGAGGATACTTTTGCCATGGGAACAGGTCTTCTAGGTAGATAGCAAAATAATTGTATTTAAGCAAGAAAAGCCAGTTCAGTATATCTTTGAAGGTTGAAACACTGGGAACACCTCCTCGTGCTATGTCGAGATGATAGCCTCTGAAAGGAAAACGAAGGTTTTCTTCTATGACGGTTTCTGGCAAAGCATCTTTTCTCTGCATTAAAAGCTGGATTATTGTAGCATAAGCGATATTTTGATCGCCCCATATCTTTACCCTGCCATCTTCTATTATCGATATGCCGCATCCTTCCTTCTCTATTTTTTCTATCGTCCACGAACCTTTGCGTATGGAGAAGGTTTGTGCCAAAAAGCGTGGCATGTTTGAAAAACCATCAAAAGCAAACCATCGCCCTGTAAAGTTTATAGATTTGGGTTGAGGTACTATATTGACCATAAATTTAACCTCCTCTTTGCATTAAAATCGGAATATTCTAATGGATTACCATAGAGGAAATGTGTTCACACTACTCTGTTAGCCCCTCATTCTGTAAAAAGATACTGGTTATATTAACGCCAGAACGGCACCAGAAAATCCAAGGGGCACAAAGACATACTCATCCGTCCAGTTTTCTACATCCCAAAAATCCCGCGGTCCTACTCCTTTAAATTCTCCCTTAGTAGAATGAAGAGGACCTAGGAGATTTCTTAGGGAATTGACGAGCTTGAACTCAATTACGTTGCATCCTTCTCGCAACACATCACTGACATCGACCCTATAGGGTTCCCAAAATAGCCTGCCTACTTCTCTCTGGTTAACCCTAATTTCGGCAACTGTAGCGTTGAGTTCCCTGAAAACCAAATATGCTCGTTTCCAGTGTCTTTTATTGAGCTCTACTTCTTTTGTGAGCACTATGGCTCCCGCAAAGAAGGAATAACCAGCTTTTGTTAAATCATCAGGATATACTGTCTCCGGCTCCGATATAAGAAGTGGTGACTTTCGTCCTTGGATCTTAACACCGAAATCTCCTATCAAGTATGCATCTTCTATTTCGAGCCCAGGGAGATACGACGCTCTTATCACCACTTCATTTCTTCCTTTACGAGTAAGCTTGTGTATGTTCATAGTCTTGAAAGCCCTATCTACCCACCAACCTTCCGTCCTCCATCTCACTGGTTGACTATTGATGAAAATATCGAACTCCTCCGGGGTTTCTAAAACCAAGCTTAAGCTTTCAAGTTGATCAGGATCAACCGCACACTCGAACTCATAAACAACCTCAAACGGCATCCCGACGTGCTTTGAAATTTCTGAATATGCTTCTCTTACAGAAACTGGCCCTTTCCACCCATCCTGTCCTATCCTGTAACGGCAAAAATCCAAAGTAGCCGAATTTGGAGAAATACGTCTCACCTTCCACTCACCATCAAGTAAAATCATTCGTGCGCTAGCCAAGGGATCTTTCAAATCAGCTGTGTTTTGAGCAACAAAATCCTCCTCAGCGGATACCAACAAACACCCCTCACCGCCGTTAAGTTCAAAATCGAGTGCCGGCTCAGTTTCAGTTTTGACCAAATACCGGCATCCTGTCTCCGGATCCCATTTCTCCAAAGCTACAGGAAACTCTAAACTCAACCTGACTTTGATCTTTCCAACGCGGTTTGAGTTTACAATGAAAAATACATGTCGTTGACCAACCCTCCGATGTTGAACATAGACAGCTTTCCCTTTCTCAGCGTCATCAAAAGTAAGGTGGAAATCGGAAGGCGCAGCTAAATCCAAGGCTGACCTGAGCGCCTCTGCATCGTTTGGTATAACCTGGATTCTCTTGCTTAGCTGACCCAGTTCCTCACTCTCTTCCCCACCTACTAGTACAGGAACCTCCCCTAAAGCAAAAACCTTCCCCCCATTTTCCACGAATCTCTTTAAGATTTCAAACGTCGATCTACTGATGGTAACCATTGGAGGAATTATCACAACTTTGTAACTCATTCCCCCAATAACTAAACGAACTCCTTCTACCCTGGCATAACGCGCCATGATTTTTTCATCGCCGTAGTCAAAGTCTCTCTGAATCCCCAAAAGGTTAAGAGTAGCCTTTTGGAATTCCTCATCCAAAACATTAATCGCGCTAAAATCATCCGGCCTATAGACACTCCATGCAGCTCCTATGGGATGAATGAGGAGAACATCCACCTCTCTTCGTCCCTGGGACATAACGTAGGAAAGCCTGCTAAAATAATCGGCTACTTCACGACTATAATCCCACCACGGTTGTTGGTAGAAAAGGTTAGGCGGATGATCTCGCTTAGCTTCACCTCGCATAGAGTAGAGGGCAAGGTGGGGATTAAGGAAATTAATACCTAAAACAAATAGCCAGTTAGCTATCCATCTCATATCATGGAAACTAAGATTCTGCCCTGCTACACCATAAGCCTCACACAAAACACGTTCCTTACCAAGCTGAGAGGCAACACTCGATACCTGCTTCACCACCCAAGGCGTCCTGGTATGGCGCCCCAGCTTATCGATACCAGGTATGTGCATGTACTCATAATGTGGCATAGCGCTCCCAATGCACCGTACTTGGCCTAGTAGGGTATCCTCCCATTCTTGATGCCCAGTGAACTTTAGATTGTTGGCCTGGCACCACTCATATATCTGTTTTGAAAAAGCATTTACGTACAAGTCTGTCACCAAACTCCAATAATTATATCTTACCTTTTGGAAAGGCCCTACATTAAAGAATAAGCACTCCAGTTTGTCAAGAAGAGAATAACCGTACCTAACCTCGAATTCTTCAAAAAGCCTTTCAGTCCATGGAACAAAAGGTTTAGGCTCCCGGTAATTGGCATATTGTGGCTCATCAGTAAAAACACCTGGTATAGTCTTCCCAAACTCATCTTGAAAATAATCACGGTATAGCTCATGAGTAAAGTCAAGAAACTGCCTGACTGGTTCAGGATCCAATTGGTCAAGCCCAATCCCATATTCCCAGAAAAAGACGTATTCTTTCTCCTTACCATCTTCCAGTTTTATCTTACATCGTTTCAGTTCATGCACGTACAACCTGCCTTCTTCTACTTCTTCGTAGGTAATGTGCTTAGCACGATTCCTAATATTCAAGCTTTCTACCATCCCGTTAGCTCTTCCACTGGGCCAGCCATTCTCATCATAAAGCCATGCATTTATTCCAACTGCTCTAGCCTCCTCTACACATGCTTTGACCATCCTCATCCATCGACGGGAAAGATAGGGTGTTCTTAACCCAACACGAGCATGCATGAAAAATCCGCCCCAGCCTTTTTCTGCCATTTCACGAATTTGTCGGCGCAGTTCATTCTCATCCAGATCGTCATTCCAAGACCAAAAAGGCACTGGACGGTACTCATTAGGAGGACACCTAAAATCCTTATAGTTCATAATATCTTCCTTCCTCCCTACAAATTTAGTAGCAAATTTTAAACTTGTAAAGGACTAAAATTTACCATCTCATTATGTTTAACCGACTTCTCCGTTAAATTTTGTAACTTACGATAACATTAAATTGAGATACGGAACCAAACTGCCGTTTTCAGCCTCAATTATGTCCCTCATGGTTCTAGCACGCCATTTCCGGTTTTTCCCTGGTTCCTTCACTGCTTTCATATATATACGGCCATTTACCATTAATTTACCCACAGCCCACCAAGAGGCGTGAACTTCAGCTGTATGAGGATTCACTTTAAATAAAAACTCTTTTGTTTCACCGGCAGGTACAAACACCTTACAAGTTCTAGGATAAATATCTACCATTGAAAAATCCCCTACAACACTCTTTGGCCAAGTCTCAATGGGAGACGCGATGGCCAGTTCGCCTTCAATAAGTTCCTTTGACGGATTCTTAATTATGCCAACAATTCCCTCTTCGGTTTTCTTCATAATGAATTCAGGCGTTATCATTCCTCCAATTTCCAATATATCCTCAAATATTTGACCCTCGTGTTCATATAACAGACGAACTTGTCCTTGGGCTGCCACTGATGTTTTCCGGACTTTAACCTTAAAACTGGCATAATCCTGGGCTGTCAATGTATATTCAAATTCACTTTGTGATACTTCCCACCCTTCAGGAACTAATAGCCTAAGCTTACCCGACACCTGACTGTCAATATAGTTATTGACTACATTTAATGTCAATCCTATATCCCGTTCATCCGGATAAATATCAACCCGCCTACTGATAGAAGCCACAACAGTATGATATCCAAAAGGCAAAGTACCTGCATCATGTTCCCAGGACCTTACATAAACCGGCTCCACAGGTTCTTTCCATGGTCCCAAGTCCTTCGCCGGCATTTTTTTG